>JANWKE010000118.1 GCA_025451535.1 Verrucomicrobiia bacterium | reverse complement strand
GGAACGGCCAACTTCAACGTGGTAGCCTCAGGCAGGACACCCTTGTCCTATCAGTGGCGGATCAACGGAACGAACATCCTGGGAGAGACCAATACGACCCTGGCTTTGGCCGATGTGCAGTTGAGCCAGGCGGGCAGCTACGCGGTGCTGGTAACCAATGCTTACGGTTCGGTGCTCAGTTCCAATGCCACGTTGTTTGTCACAGTTCCTTCCCGCCCGGTGTTCCTGAATGGCAACTATCTCTATCTGCCCATTGATACCAATGGCGTCTTTATCGCGGCCGGCACGGGGGGCAAATTTAATTCCGCCGGTACGGGCGGCGCCTCGGGTGTGGACTTTTGGTGGCCTGGCACGCCGGTCTATAATTATGTCATCGGAGTGGGTGGTATGAATTACGCCAACGGGAATTTCCAGAGTGTTACCGTAAACAACCTGAGCAGCGGCAATCTGCAACGGGCCTTGATTGACGCGACGGTCGTCCCCGGCCTGCATTTTACACGTGATATTTCCTTTGCCACCACCAACAAGGCGATCAGGATCGTGGACACCTTTCAGAATGTTGGCTTAACCACCCTGTCCAATCTCGTCACGCTGGACAGCACGGATCCCGATCAGGACTCGGCCAGCACTTACAGCACCCTCAATGATGTCGTTTCCGTCAACCTCACCAACGACCTGGTGGTTGCCACCGGGCCAAATACCGGACTCAGCCTCGGTCTTGGCTCAGATTTCGGTTTGCAGGTGCCCAGCGCGATCGGATTTAACAACACCAACGCTTATGGCTATTTGACGGTGGTGGACCCCGGCGGAGCCTCCGACGATATCGCGATCAACCTGGCTGAAAATTATGGGTCGCTCGGTCCCGGCCAGTCTCGCAGTGTGTGTTGGTACATGGTTTTCGGTGTTTCCAAGGCGGAGGTAACCAACGCATTTGCCACGCTGGGTGCGACCAACATGATGCCGTTCGTTACCAGCCATCCCACCGATCAAACGGTCTTCGCCGGGGGCACGGCCGGTTTCAGTGTCACGGTTTCCGGCACCGCGCCGATCAGTTATTACTGGCGTCGCAACGGCGTCCCCATCACGGGTGCCAACTCGTCAAGTTACGCCACCAATCATGTCCAGTTGACTGATTCGGGCAGCCAGTTCAGTTGTCTGGTCAGCAATGTTGCTGGAACCGCCGTCAGTTCCAATGCCGTGCTGACCGTGATTCCGGTGCCCGTCCCTACGCTTCAACTGGCGCCTTCAGGCAATTTGCTGCTCTTCTTCTGGCCCGCCGCCAGCCAGGGTTTTGTGCTCGAAACTTCGCCCGGTTTGTCTCCGGCCACATGGGTGCCGGTATCCAACCCGCCCATCCAGATCGGCGATGAGTATGTTGTCCCTGTCGTCTTGTCCGACCCTATGGGTTTTTACCGCCTGCACCAGCCATGAGGTTGCCTCTCTCATACTGGATTGGCATGCGCCGCCCGGTTCCGGGGAGGTCAAAGTGCTGTTTGGTTCTCGGTCGCGGCATCGGGTATGTTTCGGGACGAAATCCGCCAGAAACCGCTGGCGGATGAATTGAAAACCAGGCGTCAGGCGCGCGCGTGGGCGGAAAAGCAAATCAAGCGCACGGATTGAGGACAAATTCAGTCTCGAACACCTGGTAGTTCGTTTTTTTCATTCCCGTCCGGGCGTAAACCTCCTGTGCGCGAGCGTTGTGCGAAGCGACGTAAAGCCGCAGGCCGCAAACGTCCTTCCGCGACCGGGCCAGCGCCTCAACGTGCTCAAACAGGGCGCGAAAAACACCACTGCCGCGAAATTTTTCCACGACATAAACGCTTTGAACCCACCAGAAATTCCCGTTCCGCCAGTCGCTCCATTCGTAAGTGACCAGCACCTGGCCGGCGGGTGCGCCGTCGTACTCCGCAATGAAATAAACACCCCTGGCCGGATCCTTCAGCAGCGCCGCCACACCCGACGCCACGCGCGCCGGATCGAGCCGCAGCCGTTCCGTCTCCAGCGCCAGCCGCGAGTTGCAGCCGGCGATGAACGCTGCGTCGGAGGTTTTTGCCTGGCGGATTCGAGGTTTCACGGCGCAATGCTATTGCGCAGAACGGGGGAAGCAATGCTTTCCCTTCAAGGTGATTGCAGTAACTTAAAAGCGATGGACGAGCCGGTTCAATTGCCGATTGACGGGGTGCTGGATTTGCACACGTTCGATCCGCGCGAAATGAAGGATCTCGTGCCGGATTATCTGGCTGCATGCCAGGCACGCGGCGTCCTTCAGGTACGCATCATCCATGGCAAGGGCATCGGCAATCTGCGGCGCACGGTGCATGCGATTTTGAAAAAGCATCCGGAGGTTATTTCCTTCACGCTCGACCATCCGCAGTTTGGCGGCTGGGGCGCGACGCTGGTGAAGTTGCGGCCAGCGTAGCGGCGGTTGGCAAACCGCCGCCGAAGATGGCGGCTTTCTCCCGAAAGCCGCTACGGGAAATTATTTCAACGGTTCCAGGTACATCCGGCGGATTTCAATGTCGCCGCCTTCGCTTTGGATGCCAATGAAACCGGACGAAATGGTGCAGCGGGTCGTTTCATTCATGAATCTGCCGTTGTTCCAGGTTTTCACGTCATCGCCGGAGCAAACCACCTTGCAGGTGTTCCATTCGCCGACAGTTTTTTCCGCTGACGGCCCATGCATGGGTAACGGCGTGTTGACATCAATGCCCCGGTGTTCCCTGGATTCCGCACCGGCCATCAGAAACAAATCACCTTGATGTTCGTACTTCCCCTGGACCTGAACACATTCGGGCCAGACCTTGTCGGGCGACTGGATATGGACGAGGACGCCGGTATTGTCGGCCTTGGGCGCGACTTTCACGAAACGCCAGACGACGGTGACGACGTAATTGCTGTAAGCTTGTTTTGTCCGCAGATAGCCAACTGGCTTGCCGGTGCAGCGAATGACGCCGTTGGTGATGTTCCAGGTCTGCTTTGGATCGGCGTTGTCTTTCATGCAAAACGTCCAGGCCGAAAAATCCCGACCGTTAAAAAGTTCGATATGAGTGGTCGGTATGATGATTTCCTGCGCCGTGGCAATTCCGCCGAACGCGAATGCGAGACAAAGCAAAATGATGGCGATTTTCACAGGCGAAAAATCACGGACCACTGGATGCGAGTCAAGTGTGATGAATCGTGGGCGTCATTGTGCCCGCCGAAAGCGGATACTGCCGTTGACCGTCGTGGCCTTGACTGTCGCGTCGCCGTTGCCGAGTGCGCCTTTCAGGTGCTTGGACAACGGAAATTCCTTTTTCACAACCAACGCCGGGAATTCGCTGCTCATGCCGCCGTTGACGGTGTCGGCGGTGACTTCCGCATCGGCGTTCGCCGGCAGGGTGGCCTCAATGGCCCCGTTGACGGTGCTCAGTGACACAGATTGGTCGCCGCCCAGCGAAACCAACTTTGCGTCAATCCGGCCGTTGACGGTGGAAAGTTTCAGGCTGCCGGCCGCATGCTGAACCTGCACGGTGCCATTAACCGTGGACGCTTCGATGTCGCCACCCACGTCGTCAATCCCGACCCGGCCATTGACGCTGGCGATGGTGGCCAGCCGGGCGTGCCGGGGAACCTGAACGGCATAATCCACGGTCGCCTTGTTGTTTTCGCCGGTCTTGAACCAGGACCAAATTTCCGGGAAGCCGGTTTCATTGGGCGGTCCCTCGGTATGGATGGAGATTTCATCCGCCGACGCAGCCACTTTGATTTTGGTGGTTTCGATGCTCTCCTGGGTCTTGCCGTGTTTGAGCGCCTTGACGACCACCTCGTTCCGGTCCCACCCGGCGATCTCAATCCGGCCATTGACATTATCAACGTGGAACCGGCCCTGGGCGGAAAGCGGGAGCATCTCGTTGAAATCCTGTTGAAACGGATCCGTGGTTGAAAGATTGCCGATAATTTTTTCATGGTTCAGGGTGGGATCGCCCGGGATTTCGGCGGCCTGCGGAGGCGGGGGCATTTCAGCAGCGGCGCCGGCAGAGGACGCCGGCAGAATTTCAATCCCGTTAATCTCGGTATTTTGTTCCCGGGGGATGAAGTTGATGTTCAATTTGCCGTCACGGACTTCCACACTGACGGTTTTGACACAGGCGCGTTGGGCACCGCCGGCTTCGGCCCAGATATCGAAATTTTTGAATTCGCGGCCTTCGACAACGAGCGTAAACACCCGCCTGCCCGGCCCGGTAATGGTGTCGTAGGTTTCGGCGAAATGCAGTTTTACCACGTATGGGCCGTTGGGAACGGGGTACGAAAACGAAGTCATGCCATAGCGTTCAGTACGATAAAGCTCCGGGTCTTTGGTATTGACGATCGCTAGGTGAGGACGCTCGGTGGTTTCACCATCAGCAAAACCTCGATCCGGCAACCACAGATTGCCGTCATGATCCACGAAGGATTTGAACGAACCGGCCTTGATTCGAACCGGCGGGAACACCGGCGCGACTGTGGTATTGGTAGCCATGGATGTCGCCGGTGGAGGAGGCGCAGGTATGGGCGGCACAGGTGGTACTTGCATTGCACTTTCGTTGGGCGATGAACCATCGGTTTTTTCCTCGCTCGCCGCAATGGGCGGAGACATTCGGGATTCCGGCTGCAAACGAAAATTCATGCTGACCTTCCGTTCGGAGCCAAAGGTTTTGGTGTACAAGGTGGATAGTTTGGATTCGTAACCGGAAGCCGACGCGGCGATGGTGTGTTCTTCATACTGCGTGTTCAATTCATAGTGGCCGTTGGCATCGGTCCAACTCTGGGCCGGCTCCTTATTGGGGCCGGCACCGTAACGGTTGTCGTCCACGCGTGCACCGGCGATGGGTTGACCGGTAACGGCATCCGTAACGGTACCGTTCACGGTCACATCCCGCGTTTCGAAGGCAAGGTTCAGCCCGAGCGCAATCAGAATGAACAGGCCCGCGACCAATGCTGTTCCTAAAGCCCATGGCCAGAGGTTCATCTTTGGCGATTCGGAGCGGGCCGCGTTGGCAAACGTCTCCCGCACATCCGGGCGTGCCAGCACAATCAGCGCCCAGATACCCATGGGCAAACCGATCAGACTGCAGGCCACCAGGGACAGAATGGCGGCGGTCAGGGCCCAGGCGTAACTCCGCACTCGCAGCATTTGGACCGCGCCGACGAGGATCAACAGCGCCGGAACAACTTTGAAAAGTAAGATGCTGAAACCTGCCAGGGCGCCCCAATGGGAAAAGGAACCGATGCCGAAGTCCTTAAGATTCCCCAGCCACGAGTCGGTAAACACTCCCGCCAGGAAAAACCAGGCCATCAACGCCGAAAACAGCTTCCAAATGGCCGCAACGATGAGCCCCACGGCCGGTGCCACAATCATGCCCGTGCCGGCGGCGGATGTGGGTTTCGGCGCTATCGGCGGTGGTTGAGGACTGGTGCCGGCCGGCGGAGCGGCCCCACCCGGTGGCGGGCTTGACGGTGGACCGGTTAGCGGGCTGGTTCCGGTCTTCAAATGGCCGTTTTGCGGGTGGAGCCATTGAATCATTCTCCTTCCCTGGCCATCGGTGAAGGCCTTGCAGAGGATCAGAATCCAGTCAGTGACGGCCCAGATGAAGCATCCGAGTATCAAAAACCCCAGCAAAAGTCCAGTGAGGGGCTGGGGGGCACCGGCAGCACAGGCGACAATCAAAAGGATGCATCCGGCCAGGGCGCCCAACTGCAGAAAGGCGGTCCCGGTCTTTCCCACGTAAAAGCGGTGGGCGCCGAACAGGCCAAAGGGGAACGCCAGCAGCAGCGCCGGCAGGATGGCCTTGTCGCTGTTGGTCTGGCCCGCCGGAAACGGGAAAGCGGAGGACGCGGCACCGGACTTGCCCGCCGTTCCCGCCGTTCCCGCAATCGTCTCCACATCCGTCTTTACCTGGCTGATCTGCTGATAACGGCGCGAGGGCTCCTTTTCCAGGGTGTGCAATACCACCTCGTCGAGCCGCACATCAATTTGAACCTTCTTCGACGGTGCCGCGAATTTACCCAGCGGCAGTTCGCCGGTCAGCATTTCGTAAAACACGACACCCAGCGAATAAATGTCCGCGCGATGGTCCACCGTCTGTGGTTTCTCAATCTGTTCGGGCGCCATGTAATGGGGCGTACCCACCACGTCCTTGGCCCCCGTGAGCGTTTCTGGTCCAAGGCCGATGCCAACCATCTTGGCGATGCCGAAGTCGGTGATTTTCAGCCGGCCTTTTTTATCCAACAGCAGATTTTCGGGTTTGATGTCGCGATGGACAATGCCTTCATTGTGGGCGAACTGGAGCGCCTCGCAAATTTGCGGCACAATGGCCAGAGCCTGTTCCGACGTCAATTCCCCGGCCCTTTCCACCTCGCGCAGGTTTGCCCCATCGACAAATTCCATGAGCAAATAATGCAACGGGCCGGCCTGGCCGAAGTCATGCACCGCCACGATGTTGGGGTGGTTCAGGCGGGCGAGGGCACGAGCTTCGCGGTTGAACCGCTCGGCAAAGCCGGGATCGGTGGCCACCGCCGGCGGCAGGACCTTTAGCGCCACAAAGCGGTCCAGTGCCGGTTGCCGCGCCTTATAGACCGCCCCCATGCCACCCTTGCCGATCAGACGAAGGATTTCAAGTTGCGGGAAAAGCTGGGCGATCTCCCCGACCGATGGCGGCACAAACCGCGCGCCCGCAGTTTCGCCCGACACGCTTCCGCTCTCGGTGGGAAAGCCGGACTTGATGAGGCATTCCGGGCACAGCCCGAGGGGCACGTCCGGCGGTAGCGGCTTTCGACAATTCGGGCAGATTCTCTGTGTTTCCATATTGGTCAGGGCGGGTTTGTGCCGTCGATGGATTTATTTGGTTCCGAGGAGTTTGGCCCTTTGCTCTTGATATTCCTGGTCCGAAATCGCGCCGGCTTCCCTGGCCTTCTGCAGATCAATCAATTGCTGGCCAAGGGTGGGGGCGACCATTTGTTGGCCTACGATGGGATGTTGATCCGTGTTTGTTGTGTCACTTTTTGTGCCGCCGCCAAGTCGTAAATCCAGGCATCCGGTGAGGAAAGTCATGGCCAACAGGCCGGCCAACAAGGGAATGAATAGCTTTTTCATGAATTTGCTTCTGGGTTCAAGGTTTAATGTTTCAAAATCGTTGACCATCGGTTCTTCCAACTATTACTTAGGAAACGGTGGCGAAAGGTTGCACCCAAAAAGCGCTGTCAGCTTCCCAATACGGCAAACAAATGCCGTAATTCCTCGTCCACTTCGCCGGGTTCGGCCACCGTTTGCGCGATTTCGTCGCGCAACAACTGGCGATACCGCTGGCGCAGACGATGGACAGCGGACTTCACAGTGCCTTCGCTGACACCCAATTTCACGGCGAGATCGGCATAAGGCTGGGAGCCCCGGTCACCCACGAGACAAGGATGTAACGCGGCAAAAAGTTCACCTCGCCCTTCCTGTTTGTATTCCGACTGCAACCGCTGCAGGACCGTATCGAGCAGGGTCAAAGCCCAACGCCGTTCGTAACTGTGTTCCGGGGTGACGTTGTCGGCCGGTTCATGGCTATAGCGGGTTTCCGCCGCGTCAAACTCCAAGGGCAGGGGGGCGAGGCCGCCGCCGCGTTTTTGTGCCCGGGCCTTGTCCCACTCGTCGGCCAGAAAATGGTTCATGGCTGACAGCAGGAAGGAGCGGAAACGCCCTTTTTGCTGGTCCGCCTGTCCGACCCAGTTGCGTTCCAGCAGGCGCGTAAAAAAAGCCTGCGTCAAATCCTGGGCATTCTCCGGTGATTGCCCGCGCCGTCGAACGTAGGCGTAAAGCGGATACCAGTAGGTCTGGCAGAGTTTCTCCAGCGCGGCCCCGGCGCGGGTGGTGTCGCTGCGGCCAGCCGTCAGCACGACCGACCAGTGGGTGGTGACAAACGCCGGTTGCCGGGAAGCATTATTTTCAGGTGAAGCGGTTTCCGGCGGCGTAGCTGGGTTTGAAGTGCTCACCAACGACCGAGCCTAGACTAACGCGGCAAAAGCGCAAGCGAGAGACGAACGGCTGCCTGAGCGCCAAAGGTCACGGAACTTTTGTGAAGTGCCGGACGAAAACAATGCTCCAGATTGTCACTCCGGCCAAAAAACCGCCCAGCAGAGGCAGAAACAGGTTCATCGGCAGCCGCGCCGGCGTCAGGCGATTGGCTAGAATCGTCAAACCATAAATTCCCGCCAGCAACAGGACTGTGAGGCAGCCCATCCACATCAACTGGCGGGAGATGAGACTGACCGTTTGTGCCCGGCGCTCCGGTGCCAGCCAGTAATCCCGATGCGGCAGATTGAAAGCGCCGGCCGGCGACCAGCGCAGCACCAGGGCGAGAACCACAAAAATCAACGGCACAACCGTCAACACTTCAAAGAAGCCGATGGTTTGGGAGCGACTGGTCCACCGGTCGACCTCGCCGCCGAGACCGAAATGGATGGCCACCCGTTCCGGCAACAGCGAGGCCGAACCGGCGATCAAAACCATATAGCCCACGCTGAGCAGGACGAGCGCGAGAACCGGCGCGAGATTTCTTTTCATCAATGTGATGGCGGCTCTCAATTCCTGGCCGGTGGCGACCCGGATTCCTTCTTCTGAAAGAGCAGGAGGTAGAGAATAGGCAATATGCCGACGGTGTTGAAGATGGCCAGGCAGATGAACCATGCCAGTTGGTCATGGCGCGCGCTCTTCCACAGGGCAATCAGTTTCCAGACACCATCCCAGATGGCCAGGAGAATAATGACGGTGACAAACAACGCGATGAGTGGGGTTTTCATACGGATGGTCGGTTTCGGGTGTTCAATCAACTGATGTAATACCCGGCCGGCTTCGCATTACCATCTTTTTCTTGCCGACAGCCTGTGTTTCGCCAGCGGGGGGTGGACCGGTCAGGGTTGTGTTGAATTCGTTGTTGCCGCGTTGCTTTGCTCCAACACTTTGACTTTGGCAAGCGCCTTCTGAACGAGTGGGTGGTGTTCACTATAATCCACGCGCAATTCTGCCAGGTGGGCTTTGGCTTCCCGCAAGTCGGCGGATGCGTTGGGCTCTTCCTTCGTCATCCGTTCAAGTTCTTTGACCCGCGCCAAGACTGTTTGAACGGCGGGATGTTGTTCGGAGTAATCTACGCGCAATTCCGCCAGATGCGCTTTGGCTTCCCGCAAGTCAGCCGACTCGTCGGGGTGTTCTTTCGCTTCTTTTTCCAAAGCTTGAATCCTGGCCTGCTGCCTCAGGTACACGGGATTCTGAGGCGAATAGTCCACTGCCAACTCCGCCAACCGTGCCTTGGCTTCACCTAAATCTGCAGACTCAAGTGCGGAAGCTGATGGCTGCGCCTTGCTGTCGGCTGCCTGCACCAGCTTGTAGCGAATCTGTACACCCGGCGGTTGCTCGGTGAAACCGGTGATTTGCAGCAGGCCCATGCCGCCTTCACTGGTTTTGAACAAATGTGTTGCCGGGAGACCGTTCGTCAGGGTGGTGGCCATCGTCCAACGGGTCGTATCCACTTTGACCGGCGCCACCAGCGCGACCACGGCCTGCGGCGACATACTCTCCCAGGTGCTTTTATCCACTGGCAATAACGTCGTATTCAAGCCCACGAGTCCGCGAAAAACAGACTTAAGCTTTGCCGGATAGTTCCGCGGAAAATCGGAATCATTCACGATCTGAGCCACAACATCCGCCCCGGATTTCTGACGCCAGTCATAGAATTGTTCCACGTTAAAGGGATCCACCGGGGGCTTCACCTGGCCGAGCGAGAGCAACCTGCCTGTGTCCAAATCAAGGTAGCTGTATTCGTCATAAGGTGGCCGGGATGATGACTCAACGAATCGCTCAATCACCGGGCCGAAGCGCATGCGATTGCCGGTCGCCGGCGGATTTGTGCCTGAGAAGTACCATTGATAACTCAATGGCGCGATGCCACCGGTGGCGGTGCTGGCGCCAGTTGAATCACCTGCAGTCGGGGACGTCGTCGGGAGTCCGGTGGTCGGATCGATTTCAGTGCGGTTGGGTGTGATGGGAAGGCCTGTTGTGGGGTCAATCTCATTGCCGGTACCATTTGGGTTGACCATGGGTAGGCCGGTGTGGGGATCAATCTCCGTGCGGTCGTGAACTGTTGGCAGGCCGGTCGTCGGATCGATGACCTCGCCATGCCCGGTTGCGTGCACCAGCCGGTAGCGGATCTTTACGCCGGGGGGATTGTCGGCAAAACCAAGAATTTGCAGAATGCCCTTTCCACCTTCCCGGGTTTGAAAGAAAAAGGTGTCGGATTGTCCTGGCATGGCGCCAAAGTAGTTCTTCTGTTGTGGTTCTTCCTGCAGCAACGACCAATTATTGACCACGTCGGCGACGGTCACGGTGTTCCAGCCGTTGCTGGGTGCCGGGGCAATAATAATATCAAGGCCCAGCAATCCTGGAAAATGTTTGGCGGATTCGGCAGTGACTACATCCAAACCGTTGGATCGAATCCATTCGTATCCGCTGCGGCTTCCCAAATCCAATGAGAAATTGGTCAGGACGATCCCGGAATCCAAATCCAGCCAGCCGGGCAAGGCATCCGGAAGAGGTTTGAAGGGAAGAATCCGCTCGTGACCGGGAGAAAACGCCCAAGCCACGGCTGTTGGGGTCGTCGTCCGATTCAAGCAATCCACGATCTCATTGATCTCGTTGGCGTTCATCGAACCATCCACCTGGCATTGGCCGTTGGGGATGACCGACTGAATCACCGGCGCGGAAAGAACCTGGTTGCGAAAGACAATCGCCAATTGGCGGCCGATGTTGGTCGCCGTGATGGCTTCGAACTGTTTTGCCCCGGTGCCGGTGAACTGGATCTTAATCCTGCGCTGTCCGTCCGGGCCGAAATCCACACCAGCCCGGGCGATGGCGGTATCGTCGAGCAGGACCCGGCGCGAGAGATGAAACCGGTTCTGTCTGGAAACCGATAGCACATCCTCGGCGGATGCGGTTGAGTCCGGTGGCAGGACCAGGCGGAATTGGAGGGCGGAGGCAGAGGCGGCCTGTGCGGTTGTTGCTGGCTGTACCAGTTTGTAACGTATCTTCACACCGCGAGGGTTTTCGGTGAACCCGGTGATTTGCAGGAGACCAAGTCTGCCCTCGCGGGTGCAAAAGGCGGACGTTGCCGGGGGCTTGTCGGTAGGCCGAATTCCAATCGTTTCAACCACCTTGTCAGCTCGCTCTTTCGATATCAGGTCTGCGACAGTTTCAGGAGTGGCCGATTCCCATTGGATTCCTTGCTCGCTCCCGTCAAGCAGACCACACCCACGCGCAAGAAGAGAGTGGTCGGACACACTTGCCTTGAAATCCGCCCCGGTCTTGTGGATCCAATAATCCACGACGGCTTCTTCGGCATGGTCCGGAATCACGTCCGCCGGGATGATGGTTCCGGAATCGAGATCAAACCAATCATGATCCGGCACCACGCGCTCGATCACCGGGCCGAACGAAAGTGCCTGGGGCGAGAGGGCTTCAGGTTTTCGCACGCTGACCGAGACAGGCAATGATTCCCCGGCTGCCGTTAAAAGATCGGCGATGACGATGTTTTCGGATGTGGGCCCGTACGTCCCTTCATGAAAAATCCACGTACCCCGCGGAATCCGACTGGCCGGTGCGAGCGCAATGCGGTTTTGAATTGTGGAACTCGTTGGACCCGTTCCGCTCGAGACATCAAAACGAAGTTCATCGCGGTCTGGCCTGACGACAGCGCCAAATAGCATGTTGGCCTTTAATTCGTTGCTCCAGCTCAATCCTCCGCTGCCGATCGTTAATACCAGTTCACCGCCGTCTCTAGTTTGGCCCAGTAGAAAAGCTGCATTGGTTTGAACCGTCACCTTTAAGATCATCGGGCCGAGGCTGGACTGGGCATTCGTGATCCAGCTTGTTTTGCTTTCTTCCAGCGCTTCGGCCTTGGTGCCAAAATACAAACTGGCGAAAACTTTTCCGTTGGCATACATCTCCACATGCGGAAGCCCGGGAACGACATGGGAGTGGATCAATTCGAAATCACCCTGTCCCTTCGAAATTTCCATCCGCTGGGTGGCGTCTTCGGGAACATTTTGATTTGTTGAAGTGATGTAAAGCGCCAGTTCGGCATGGTCGTGACTGACGAGATGGTAATGGCCTTTGACCGTCATCTGATTTTCGTTGCGCTCGACCGAAGTGGTTTCAATCGAATCACCTTGAGGGAACCAGGTCTGGCCAATGTAAAAGGATTGGCTGGGTGGACTTATCTCATTACGGGGTTTGATGAGGTTTTGAAGGGCAATGTTACCCAGCAAACCGAGTGTGGGAATGACAACGAAAACAATGACGATGAAACGCCAGAAACGATCGGGCTTCCGGGCAGGCGGTGATACCTTGGACTGAACAGCGCGCAACCGCCAAAACGAAAACAACCCAAACCCGAGTCCGACAACAATGCCGATGACGCTGCCGGCGACAATCCCAATGAAAATATTGAGCGGAACGTTTGGTCTGACCGGATGGAATGGAGCCGCCGCGCGTTCAATGATGGCCCCGCGATGGCCGGGAGGGAGCGCGCAATATGTTTCCGCAATTTTGTTGGCAATTTCCGCTGCCTCTTTCGGCGATGAACTGAAAAACCCGATTTCGATAACATCGGTGTTGCGGATCGGACGGAGATCAATCCGGGACCGCATCAGCGCCATGACTTCGGCGTTGTTTAGAGGCGTACCGCCGTTAAATTTCTTTCCCCATCGCTGGTCGAGTTTCAACGAATCGACAACTCCCTCCAACACACTGTCGGATTCAATGACTTGAAACTCAGTTTGAACGTAATATGGATTGCCACTTTGCGGAGCAAGCCCGGTCAGTTCGACCCTCGCCGTGCCGAGATAACTTGTGGGCAAAAGAAAAGTGATAAGCGATGCCGCGAACACGATCAGAAGAAAAACCCACAGCCCGACGCGCGCGCCACGACGAAACGCCGCCGCCGCCAGCATGGGCCGGCTCTGACCCTCTGCCGGTTCAGTTTTGACCTCCCTGCGTCGGCCTGCGTCGGGTTCGGAAGCCGCTGCGATTGTCTCCACCGCGGTCTTCACCTGGCTGGCCTGCTGGTAACGGCGGTCCGGCTCTTTTTCCAATGCGTGCAAGACCACTTCATCGAGCCGCACGTCAATTTGAACCTTCTTCGACGGTGGCGCGAATCGGCCCAGAGGCAGTTCGCCGGTGAGCATTTCGTAGAAGACGACCCCGAGCGAATAGATGTCCGCGCGATGGTCCACGGTCAGCGGTTTTTCAATCTGCTCCGGCGCCATGTAATGCGGTGTGCCTACCGCATCCCTGGCGCCGGTGAGCGTTTGTTGGCCGGTTTCATCGCCCAGCATCTTTGCAATGCCGAAGTCCGCAATCTTCACCCGGCCGGATTTGCCGAGCAGGATGTTCTCCGGCTTGATGTCGCGGTGGACGACGCCTTGCTCATGCGCGTATTGCAGCGCCTCGCAGATTTTTGGCACAATCGTCAGCGCCTGTTCCGACGGCATCTTCCGGGTTTGCAGCAATTGCCGCAGGTTCAGGCCGTCCACAAATTCCATCACGAGATAACAATGCCCGCCCGCCTCGCCAAAATCGTGGACGGTGACGATGTTCGGATGATTCAGGCGGGCGAGCGCCTGGGCTTCGCGCGTGAACCGTTCGGCGAACTGCGCATCCTGTTCCTTTTCGCGCGCCAGGATTTTGAGTGCGACAAAACGGTTCAAGCGCGGCTGGCGTGCCTTGTAGACGACGCCCATGCCGCCGCGGCCGAGGCATTCGAGGATTTCCAGTTGCGGAAACAACGACGCGATTTCCGCGGGCGTCGGCGGAGGATGTATAACCCTGGTCCCATGCGGGCCGGTGCCACCCGGTCCCTCCGTTTGGGTCGCGAGACCCGCCTTCAACATGCATTCGGGGCAAATGCCGCCCAGCGCCGTGGGTGGTACCGGTTTGCCACAATGCGGACATGTTTTTTCGTCGGCCATGATTCTGCCTTCACCACATACAAAGGAGGAATTGGCCAAAGGTTACAGCAAATCGTGATGCGTGAAACGTGAAACGTGATTGCGCATGGATTCACGAATCACGTTTCATGTTCCAGCCAGCGTCCGGAACAAATAGCGCAGTTCGTCCTCCACTTCATCCGGACTCGACACGGTATCGGCAATAGTCTCGCGCAGCAAGGCGCGGTAACGCTGGCGCAGCCGGTACACGGCCACTTTCACCGCGCCTTCGTTCATGTTCAATTGCCGGGCGAGCCCGGCGTAAGGCGCGGCATTGCTTTTCCCGGCCAGCGTGGCGCGCAACGCATCGAACAACACCGCTTTGTCCTGCGCTCGGTACTCCTCGCCCAGCCGTTGGTAAACCTGTTCGAGCAACGTGATGGCCCAGCGGTGGGCAAACGCCTTTTCCGGCGTGAAATTCTCCACCGGGATTTCGCCCAGCCGCGTCTCGGCACTTTGCAGGTCGAGTGGGATCACTTTGCCGCCACCGCGTTTTTGCGCGCGCGCCTTGTCCCACTCGTCGGCCAAAAAATGGTTCAGGCTGGCCAACAGGAAGGAGCGGAACCGGCCTTTCTCCGGCGCGACCGTGGCGACGGCATTGCGCTCCAGCAATCGCGCGAAAAATTCCTGCGTGAGGTCCTGGGCGTCTTCGGGCGAGTAACCGCGCCGCCGCACATAGGCGTAGAGGGGATGCCAATAGGTCTGGCAAAGATTTTCGAGCGCGGCCCGGGCACGGGTGGTGTCGCTGCGCGCCGCGGTCAGCACCACAGACCAGTGGGTGGTGACAAACACAGACCGTTGGGATGCCTGATTCCCCGGCGAAGTGGTTCCCGGCGGTGTCGCTGGGGTGGAAGTGCTCACCGGTGGCGAGCCTAACGCGAACCGGTTAAAGCGCAAGCCTGCTTAATCCTGAAGTTTTTTGCGCGCGAACTCAAAAACCGTCGCGGGTGAAAGCGCGTTCAGACATTCGTTCGGTTTCTCGTAGTGGCAACGCGATTTAAGGCAAGGCGAGCAGGGCAGATCAATTCGCAGCACACTGTTGAGTTGGCCATACGGACCGGTGCGGCGCGGTTCCGTGGGGCCAAAGAGCGCAACCAGCGGTTTGCCCAGAGCGGCGGCCACATGCATGGGACCGGTGTCGTTGGTGATCATCAAGTCGCAGAGCCGCAGCCATTCGACCATTTCCGGCAATGAGGTCTGGCCGCACAAATTAAAACAACGTTCCGGTTCAACGCGCGAAATAAATCCGCCGAGCAATTTGTCGTCCTTGCTCCCCAGGATGGCAAAACGCGCGTCGGGAAACCTTTTGGCCAGGAACCGGACGAGTTCGGCGAAGTATTCGACGGGCCAGCGTTTATTCGGCCAGCGTGCGCCGGGCTGAAGCGCGATCCAGCGCGCATTGCCGGTTTGCCATTTCGATCTGACCGTGCGAGCAATTTCCGGGCGTTCGGGCAGCCATGGGAAATGGTTGTGAACGGGTATGCCGAGGTGCGGCAGCACGGCCAGATACCAATCCACGGCGTGCGTGTGAAACGACGCACGGCGGACGGCCTGGTCGTAAAAACCACGCGCGCCTTCACGGACTTCATCGAGGCCCATGAGAAATTGCCCGTTGGCCAGCCACGCGAACGCGCCGCTGCGCGCCAGGCATTGGAGGTCGATCACCCAGTCGAAATTTTGTGGGCGCAGCCAGCGGACGCTGTGGAACATTTCCGGCCAGTGCCGGGGTGCCGCCCAGCGCCGGCGCTCAAACCCGACGATACCGGTCAGGTCCGGGTCGTTTTCAAGCAAGGGCGCGAGGTTGGAATCAATCCACCAGAAGATTTGGCTGGCCGGCAGGTGACGCTTGAGCAGACGCAGAACCGGCAGCGCCTGGACCACATCGCCCAGCGAGCTGGGTTTAAGAATGAGAATTTTCAAAGGCAGAAGTAAGAATGCAGAATGTAGAAAAATCAGTCACCGCGCGCCTTCTTTGAAATGGTTACGAGTATGGAAATCAACCCGTTGGTTTCCTGCAATAACGGCTCCAGCCGTTTTCTCGACACAATTTCTTCATCCGCCAACAGTTCCAACCAATAGGCAGTTTCGTCGGCTTCTTTGAGGCAATCGCCGACTTTTGAAATGAATTCCGCTTTGGAGCGGGCACGACTGGCTTCGCGATGATTTGCTCCAACCGAAGTTCCCGACCGCAATGCTTGTTTACCGGGAACCTGGGCGACCGTTTCTTTCGGCAAAGCAACATAAAGCCGAATGATTCGGCGGGCAAAACTTTTTGAGCGCGCAGCCAGGTCTTTTTCTGAATTCCGCATTCTTCATTCTACCTTCATGCTATCTTCCCACTTCCAGACGTTCGGCGAGGCGTTCGGGCAGGCCGGCGGCGCGGATTTTTTTCTGGGCGGAGGCGATGTCATATTCCAGCCGGCGCAGTTCGATGGTGCCGGCGTCCGCGTCGTAAATGACGTAGGCGGCCTTGGGATTGTTATCACGCGGCTGGCCGACGGCGCCGACGTTGATGAAGTATTTTTTGGCCGGATCAATTTTGAATTTGGAATAGGTGCCGCCGCGGACAACGGTATCGCGCATAAAGGCGACGGGCACGTGAGTGTGGCCGAAGAAACAGAGTTGCGTGTTCTGGTAGGGGAAGCTGGCGGCAGCGGCGAGCTTGTCAAAGACGTAACCCCAACGCTGGGGGGCGTCGAGCGTGGCGTGGACGATGGTAAAGTTGTGGACCAATTTCGTGTATTTCAAGTCGCGGAGCCACTGGCGTTCCTCGTTGGAAAGCTGGGCGCGCGTCCAGCGGACGGCTTCGGCGGCATTGGGATTGAAACCTTCCAGATGGTCGTCGGTGGAGCAATATTCATCGTGATTGCCCTTCACGCAGGGAATGTCCATGTTGCGGACGATATCAAGGCATTCCTTGGGATTCGCATTGTAACCGACGACGTCGCCGAGGCAGACGTAATGCGTGGGCTTCTGTTGTTCGGCGTCCGCCAGGACCGTGCGGAACGCCTCCAGGTTGCCGTGAATGTCTGCGATGATGGCGAATTTCATTTGCGTCTATCGAACAATCTCGAATCCATGTAGTTCATTTTGCGCGTCGCTCCACGTGGCCTTTTCGTCACGGATAAGTCCGGAAAGTCCGGCGTCGCGAATGGCGGTGCGAAAGGCCTCCAGTTCCGCTGGTGCGCCTTCGGCGACCAGTTCCACGCGACCGTCCGGGAGGTTGCGCACCGTGCCGGCCACTTCAAAACCGGCGGCCACGGCTTTCGTCGTATACCGAAACCCGACACCTTGTACCTGACCTGAGTAAATAATGCACATGCGACAACGCTTCATGATTAGTGCGTTGACCGACGTTTGTCCAGACACGATGGGATAAAGCCAAAGCTGAAGGCGGGACGCAATGTTTAATTGCAGGATTTACACGGAGATTTTTCCAAGTTTTATATTTGACCGTCCAAAAAATTTACAGTAAGCAACACGGGCTGCACTTATAAACTAAACAAATAAGAGTTCACGCGTCTTTTGTCGGCAGCGCATGGCGCAAACACAGCAATGCTGAACGCAAAGTCATTTTTGGCGGTGGATTTTGGGGCCGGCAGCCTCAAACTGGCGACCTTTGAAATCAACGAAGCCGGTATTTTATGCTTGAAGGAATTCAAGTTGAAATCGCTGGGACCGGACGGGGCGGCGGAAGCCACGCGGGAGACGGTCCTGCTTAAGGTGCTGCGGGAGACGCTGGCGGAAATTGGCGCGGTGGCGCGGAACATCAACGTCTGTGCGCCGGGCTTTCAGGTTTTTTCCAAATTTGTTAAACTCCCGCCGGTCGACGCGGGCAAGGTGACGCAAATCATCCAGTACGAGGCGCAACAAAATGTGCCCTTCCCGCTGGCGGAAGTCGTCTGGGACTATCAGATTCTCGGTTCCAGTTCAACGGGCGAACTGGAAGTATTGCTGGTGGCGATCAAGTCCGAGATCGTCGAGGGATTGTTTCGCATCGCCGAGGAGGCGAAGTTGCGGTTGCAATTGTGCGACGTGTCGCCGGCGGCGCTATGCAACGCGTTTCGCTACAACTACGGTGATTTGGAGGACTGCACGATGTTGCTGGACATCGGCGCCAAGACGAGCAACCTGCTTTTTTTTGAAAAGGGCAAGGTTTTTTCCCGCAGTATCAGCCTCGGCGCAAATTCCATCACCCAGGATTTCGCCAACGAAGCGAAGTTGAGGTTTGAAGTTGCCGAACAGATCAAAATTGCCGAGGGCTTCGTCAGCCTCGGGGGCGCGTATGAAGAGCCGGAGAATCCGAATCAGGCGGCCATTTCCAAGATTGCCCGGCAATTCATGACGAAGCTGCACATTCAGGTCAACCAGACGATTCAATTTTACCGCGGCCAGATGGGCGGCGCCGCGCCGCAGCGGCTCTTTCTGGCCGGGGGCGCTTCCATCATGCCGTATACGGCGCAATTTTTCGCCGAAAAACTGAACGCGCCGGTGGAGTACTTCAATCCGTTCCGCAACGTGCAGATTGATCCCGCGGTGAATTTGGAGGAACTGGCGCGCGTGGCGCATTCCCTGGGCGAAGTCGTCGGGCTGGGTCTGCGTAATCTGGCGAATTGCCCGGTGGAGATGAATCTGATGCCGGAAAGCACGCTGCGCTGGCGCACCTTCAACGAAAAGAAACCGTATTTTACCGCGACCGTGTTCAGTCTGGTGGCAGTCGCGTTTGCAGTGGGATACCTCTTTGAAAGCCTGGCCAAGTCGAAGGAAACCGAACTCGACCGGCTCAAACCGGAAGTCCAGCAAATGCAGGAAAAGTTCGACCGGTTCAACAAAATTTACGGTGAAGTCGGTACGACCAGGCAGGAGGCTGATCAAGTCGCCGCGTGGATGAATGATCGGTATTATTGGGGCGATGTGCTGGCCGACCTGAGACAAGTCCTCATTCGTGCCGAGAATGACGTTCAGAAAAAGTTGTCTGTGGAGAGGCAGGGTGTCCAGGCCGGCATCTGGATCGAGCAGTTGACCAGCATGGCGCCACTGGAGTCGGCCAACACGCCGGGGCGGCTGCCGTCGGCCGGAGGACCGCCAACGGTTTACAATAATGGTGCCGCATCAGGACCAGGTGCGGCGAATACGGGGTCGGCCCAAACCAATCAAGTGGGTGCCATCACCCTGGTTTGCCGTGCGGTCAGTTTGTCTTCGGTGGACCCGGCGGCGAACAGTGACATTGCCTACACGTTGGAGAATGAATTACAAGCCAGTCCGTATTTTGATCCCAAGGCCACCCAGCTGGTCGGCCAGATCAATGCGGAGGACGCTTCGGGGACGTTCACTTTTGGAATTACGGCGGTGCTGAAAAAACCATTGAACCTGTAGCATGGCCTGGATTAAGAGAAATCTATTTTTTTTCATCGGCGCCGTCATCGCCGTGGGATTGCTGGCGGCGGCGGGGGTCTATGATTTTCAAAACTGGCAACGCAACAACGCGGCGCTGGACGCGTTGAATCAAACGTACGCCACGTTGCAGCATTTACACAGTCAAAACCCCTCACCCGGCAACGACACGGTCAATAATATCGAAATTGCCCGCGCCCAGGAGCAGCAACTCCGCGGGTGGATTCAGCAAACGGAACAGTATTTTCAGCCGATTGCCCCCATTCCCAACCCGACGAATGGCGTGGTGGCGGATGCCGAGTTCGCGGCGGCGCGCGACCATACTATCAATCAACTGCAAGTCGAGGCGGACAATGCCAGTGTCACATTGCCGCCGCAATACGGTTTCTCGTTTGAAGCGGAGCGGACGATGGTGAAGTTCGCGCCGGGCAGCCTGGGTTCGCTGGCTCAACAGCTCGGCGAAGTAAGGGCGCTCTGTGAAGTTCTTTTTGCGGCCAAAATCAATTCTTTGGACGGCGTTCGTCGCGTGGCGGTTTCGCAGGATGACGCCGGCGGCCCGCAGGCGGATTATCTCAATGAACTGGCAGTGACGAATAATCTCGCCGTGTTCATGCCTTATGAAGTGACTTTTCGCTGTTTCAGCCAGGATTTGGCCGGTGTCTTGTCCCGTTTCGCGTCGTCGCCGCATGGGTTCATCGTCAAAGGCATCAACGTGCAACCGGCGGCGGGAATGGCGACCGGATCCTCGTCTCCCGGCGCGCCGCTCATGGGCTCGCCGGATCAACCGGCGTCGCCGTATGGGCGGCCAATACCGTATGGCCGGCCGTCCGCGCCGGCCGGCACGTCCTCCGCCGGCAGGGGAGGATTGCAAACGGTGCTCGACGAACAGCTATTGAGCATCACCCTGGATGTCGAGATCATCAAACTACTGCCGGGCAATTGAGCGCATGGATTTCCTGAAAAAACATTACGAAAAGATTCTGCTGGGAGTCGTGTTGCTCGGCCTGGTCGGGGCCATGGTGTTTTTGCCGTTCCTGATTTTGCACGACCGCACGGTGCTGGATGACACCCGCAACGGAATCATTTCCCATCCGGTCCGGCCCCTGCCGCCACTGGATTTGACGGCACAGAGTAATGCGATGCAGCGCCTGCAATTGCCCTACCAGCTCAACTTTGAGACGACCAACCGGCTTTTCAATCCGGTCGAATGGCAAAAGTCGGTGAACGGCACTCCCATCAAGATTGAAAGCGGTAATGAAGTCGGCCCGCAGGCTGCCAGGATTACCAGAATCACACCGCTCTATTTTACCCTGACCCTGTCTTCGGTGGAGACCAACCAGTTCGGGGCGCGGTACGTCATTGAGGTTGAGCGTCAGGCGGCGGCGGCGGCGTGGCAGCGAGCCAGGCGGCAGCATTATGCTTCCGTCGGGGATAAGAATGATGCCTTCACCGTTATCTCGGTCAACGGGCCGCCCGGGAATCCAACCCAACTGATTCTGCGTTTGACGGATTCCGGCGAACGGGCGGTGTTATCCAAAAGCAAACCTTTCCGCCGGTTGGATGGTTACATGACGGATTTGAAATACGGTCCCGAGGGAAAAAATTGGGAGGACCAACGTGTGGGCGACGATCTTAAATTTGCGGGTGACGATTACATTATCGTTGCCATCAACCAGAACGAGGTGGTATTATCCGCAAAATCGAACCAGAAAAAGACAACGTTAATTTATAGTTCCAAATGACATTTGTCCGCAACGACGCCGGTATTGAGCAGCACTGATACCGGCAAACCTGAATTCATCCATGAGAAAAGCAGTTTCTGTTTCACTCGGCTTCATTCTGATATTGGCCGGCACTTTGATGTCCCCGGCCCAGACCAACAGCCCCACCGACATGGCCGTGAGCGAAGCGGTCCTGCGCCAGGCCAACACCGTGGTGCTGCGCCAGAAGCTGGTGCAGGCCAAGGATGCCGCCGCGCACGGCGATCTGGTGGTGGCCTCCAGACTTTACGAGGATGCTTACGCGCTGGTGCAGTTGATTGGTTCGGGGATTCCTGATGAAAGTGCGCAAACGATTTCGGGACTCGTGTCCGTGAGGCTGGAACTGGCTCGCGAAGCGCAGCGTCAGGGGAATTTGCGGGAAGCCGACATCCAGATCAACCGGGTTTTAAAAGTGGACCCCCAAAATCCCGCCGCCTTGGCTTTTAAGAAGCAAAACGATCGGATGATTGCCACCTTGCGCGGGAAAGTACCTGACGACGCAACCCTCCAGGAGGTTCCCTTGATTGCCAACGACAAGACGGAAGCTGGCACCCTGGTGCGGGATGGCAAGCTGCTTTATGAAATGGGCAAGTTTGAAGAGGCGGAAGCCAAGTTGCAGCAGGCGTTGAAGCTGGATCCGCTGAACCAGGGCGCTTTTTATTATTTGAGTCTGGTCAAACAGGGTATTTATGCCCGTTCGGAGCGAATGCACACGAGCGATAATGATACCCGCATCGTGCAAGTGAACAAGGCCTGGGAATCTCCCATCCGAAACAATGTGCAGATGCCGGTGCCCAATCCTTATGCCACGACCAATCTCATTCATACCGGCCCCGGACGCGAGGCGATTATGAGCAAGCTGAACCGCATCCACCTCAACCAGGTGTTTTACGATGGTCTGCCGTTGAGCGAAGTCGTTCGCAACCTGAGCGAACAGGCCAAAGAGCGCGACCCGGACAAGGTGGGCATCAACTTTCTGATTAATCCCAACACGGACAATTCCGCATCGGTAGCCACCACCACTCCGACCGGCGGCGTTGGTTCTCCGTTTGGCGGACCCGGCGCAAACGGGCCTGACAGCGGACCCGGTTCTGCCGGTGGTGGTGGTGGTGGTATTGATCCGGCGACCGGTCTGCCAATTAATAACACGACGCCGACGGTTGGGGGAGAAGCGGTGGACATCAATTCCGTCATTGTCAGGATCAACCCGGCACTCAATGATGTGCGAATGGCAGATGCGCTGGACGCAATTGTCCAGGTTGCGGACCATCCCATTGAATATTCCATCAATGATTATGCCGTTGTTTTCTCGGCCAAGGGACCGCGTTCGCCCCAGCTTTACTCGCGAACATTTAGAATAGATCCAAACACTTTCGTGCAAGGTTTGGAAAGTGTGGGATCGCTGGTTTTCGTCAACAACAACAGCAGCAGCGGCAGTGGCAGTGGCAGTGGCGGCGGCGGCGGCAGCAGCAGCGGCGGCGGCGGCGGCAGTAGCGGAGGTGGCAACAATAGTACAACGGTCGGACTGCTTGCGGTGGTCAATGCTTCACCGGGGGGGGTCTCTGGCGGACAAGGCGGCGGCGGCGGCGGGGGTGGTGGTGGTGGTGGCGGCGGCGGCGGCGGGGGTCAAAATGGCGGCGGTGGATTGAATTTCGTGACCCGCACCAACGACATGGTAAGTGTCAGCTCGTCAGCGCGGAGCTTTTTCTCGACCCTGGGAGTCAATTTATTTCCGCCGAAAAGCATTTTCTTCAACGACCGGTTGGGGTTGCTGTTTGTTCGGGCCACGATGCAGGACCTGGACACCATTGAGAGCGCCATTCAGGCGTTGAACCAGGTGGCTCCCGAAGTTCATATCAAGGCCCGGTTCGTTGAGGTGGAACAGGACGACAACGTCGGGCTGGGTTTTGACTGGTATTTGGGTCAGTTCAATATTGGGAATTCCGTCCAAGGAACGGCTGGCAACGCCGGGTCGGTCACGGTGCCGGTTTCACCGGCCAATCCCGGGGGAACGTTTCCCGGCAACGCTTTTAATGGCACTACGGTCCCGACCACGGTGCAAAGTCTGACGAGCGGCCTCAATAATGGAAGTCTTCCGGCCATTGCCAGTATCACGGGGATTTTGACCAATCCCAACTTCCAGGTTGTGCTCCATGCTTTGGAGCAGCGCCTGGGTACGGAGGAGTTGGCCGAGCCGGAGGTTACCACCACCAGCGGCCGACAGACCGAGATGCGGGCGACACAAATCATATCGGTCATCACCGGCTTCAGCTTCCAGCAAGGTTCGGCGGCCACCACCACCACCACCGGCACACCTTAAAGACACTTTTTAAGCAACGAAAAATGAAAACGTATCATAACAAAATTTTCAAACTGGCGCTGGCGACGGGAGTGTTGATCACCATGGGCTGGGCTGAAATGGTTTACGCGCAGGTCAACACCTTCAGCCCCGGCGTCTCCGCGATCACCCCTAATACCCAACTGCTGGAAACCGGGCCCTTGCTGGACGTGGTACCGTATGTTTTATCGGATGGATACACCATCAACCTGACCCTGATTCCGTCCCTGACTGAATTCAACGGCTACGGGATCGTGCCAAACATTGCCAATGTTACCGGTGGACTTAATGTGGTGCAATTGCCTGTCATTTTGCCGCAGTTTACCGTGCGGCAGGTGATTACCACGGTCAATGTTTGGGATGGCCAGACAGTGGTTCTGGGCGGATTGATTACTTCCACGACCCAGACCGAAAAGGACAAGGTGCCGGTGATAGGCGATTTGCCGATACTCGGCCGTCTTTTTCAAAGTCAAACCAAGTCTGCCGTAAAAAGAAACCTGATGATTTTTGTCACGACCACCATTGTGGATCCCGCCGGCAATCGCGTTCATTCGGATGATGAACTGCCCTTTGCGCAAAGCAGCATTCCGCCGCAGCCGCCGGGAGCCGGGCAGATGAGCGAAACCGACAAAAAAATAACACTGCCCCCGCAATAAGCTTGATTCGGTTTAAGGTCGGTGCCACCCGTGCAGAGAAAGCAATTGTAGGACAAGGGGTAAACCTTGAAAGCCGGAAGAATTTATGGATCGGTTGCTGATTGTTGACGGACACGCCTATGCTTATCGCGCCTTCCACGCGATTCGCCATTTGCGCTCGCCGACCGGTCAGCCCACCAATGCCATTTACGGCTTTGTTAAAATGCTGGCGAAGATGCGCGCGGCCGTGGAGCCGACCCATTTAATCGTGGTTTGGGATGGGGGACTGAATGCGGAACGTTTGGCGGCGCTGCCTGAATACAAGGCGCAACGTCCGGAAATGCCGGAAGATTTAAGACCGCAACTGGATGAAATAGTCAGTTATTTGAAGGCGGCAGGGATTGCCTCGTTCTGCCGCGAAGGTGTGGAGGCGGACGATTACATTGCCTGTCTGGCGCGGCGGGCGACCGAGGCCGGCATGGCGGTGGTCATTGCCAGTTCCGACAAGGATTTCATGCAATTGGTGTCCGGGCAAATCGGGTTGCTGAATCCAAACGACAAGACCGAAACCATTTGGACCGACGAACAGGTCCGTATGAAAGCAGGCGTGCAACCGTCGCAAATGGTGGACTGGTTGAGTCTGACCGGCGACAGCGTGGACAATATCCCCGGGGTGCCCGGGATCGGCCCAAAAACCGCCGCGGAGTTGCTGAGCCAGTTTGGGTCGGTTCGTGTTCTGTATGAACGGCTCGGCGAAGTAAAGTCGGAGAAACTTCGCGCGAACTTGCAGGCAGCCGGGGACGCTGTGCGGCGCAACCGGGAGTTGGTGCGGTTGCGTGAGGATTTGCCTTGCACATTTTCGCCGGCGGCGCTGGCGGAAAAGCCGGCGGACGCCGGTTGTTTGCGTGAGCTGTATCGGCGCTGGGGTTTCAAGACGCTGCTGGCGGCGCTGGGGGAAGAGGCGCATGAATGTCAGGCGGTTTTGATCTAGGAAAAATGAAATTGCGAAACAGATTTGAAAAATTATTTCCGGTGGCGGGGCTCGAACCGCACCGGACGGGTTATGCCGAAGTAATTTTTGGACAAAACCAATGCGCCTGTTTAGAATGGGACAAATTAATTATGCCCTTGTTGTTCAGCTGCCAGACTGCCTTCTGTAGTGTCAAACACTACAATACTAGTCGTATCCCAACTGACAGACAAATACTAGTGGCTCGCAATAGATTCACATCATGAGTATGGCCATCCAATCGGGGTTTTTCAGGCGCCAGACTGTCGTTTGCCTTTGCTGGGGATGGATGCTCGCGCTTCCGGCCGTGGTCTGGGGCCAGACGAATTACTACACCACTAATGGAAGTGAATACGTCATCGTTGGTTCCCTGCCCGGTGATCAGGTTCATTCCGATGTGGCAGTGACTTCCGGCGGTGGTTTTGTTGTCTGGCAGGACAACATCACCGATGGTGACGGTTGGGGGGTGAGCGCGATGCTGCTCAACAGCACCCTTTCCGGATCGGGCAGCTCCTTCCGCGTCAATGTACAGGGTGACGGCGACCAGGAGAATCCACGGCTAACCTTGTTGCCGGGCGGCGGTGCGGCCTTTGTCTGGCAAGGCGGGCCGGCAGCATCCCAGCACATTTACGCTCGGTTCCTCGGCTCAAACCATACCTGGTTGACCAGCGATGTCATGGTCAATACGTTTACCAACAATTTCCAAATCACTCCCGCGGTTGCCACCTTGACTAACGGCAACGTCGTCATCGTCTGGGCCAGTTTCGATGAAGTGGGTTCCAGCAGTTTGCAGGACGTTTATGGCCGGGTTTTCTCGCCGACGGGCACGCCGCTCACTGGCGAATTTTTGATCAACCAGTTTACATCCTACAATCAGCGCACGCCGACGGTGGCAGCGCTGGCTAACGGCGGATTTGCGGTTGCGTGGGTGTCCGAGCAGGAACGCGCTGTCGCCGCGCCAAGTTCAGGTCTGCAGACGCCCGGCCAGATGTCCTATCCCAGCGTGGATATTTATGCCCGGCTTTACGACGGCAGCGGCAACGCGCAAGGGAGCGAATTCCTTGTCAACTCGGATTTCAATCCCTGTGCCAATCCGGCGATGGCCGTCGGCTCGGACGGAGGGTTCATGGTGACCTGGGCCGCGCGTGACATGACCAGCCCGTATGGCAACGGTCTGGATATATATGCCCGCTCGTTTTCGAGTGCCGGCGCGGGCGGCACGGTGGTACGAGTCAATTCGTATCTTTACGGGGATCAATACGGGTCGCGGATCAGCTCGCTGGGAACGGATTACTTGATTATCTGGACGAGCTTGACGCCGCAGCAAGGGATTTATGGACAATTCCTGCGGGGAGATGGCTCGACTACAGGCAGCCAGTTCGAAGTCAACCCGCCAACCAGTTTGACGGTCAGCAAGCAAATCCAACCGGTGATCGCCTCGGATGGGGCCAGTCAGTTTTTGGTGGTTTGGAGCGGCTTTACTGGTTTGCAATACAGCTTTGATTTGCTCGCGCAACGTTTCCTCAATACCCAGCAGCCATTGGAGCCGCTGCCGGCGCCGTTTGTCTATGCGCCGTTTGTCGTGGTCAGTAACGCTTATCAGCCTCAATTGGTTGTGTCGTGGCCGCCGGTGACGGGCCTGGCAGTTTCCAATTACGAACTTTACCTGGACGGCGCGTCCACCCCGACGGTGTTGACCACCAGCAATGTGTGGATGATGACGTCCGCAAACGGTTTGACCGCCAGCAGCACCCATTCCTTCCGGGTGGATTACGTCACCATGGATGGCCGCCACGCGCCGCTGTCGCCCTCGACCAGCGGCACGACGTGGAGCGGGGCCAACTATTACGGCATCCCGTTTGAATGGATGGAGGAATATTACGGATACAATTTTGTCAACTGGCCAACCAATGTGAACGCGCCGCTGGCGCCCGGGGGTTTGAGCCTCCTGCAGGTGTTCCTGAGCGGCGGCAATCCGATGGATCCCGGCACGTGGCTCCGCACGGCGTTGAGCAACACGCCGGAAGGTCTGTTCCTCAGTTGGAACACCCAGCCCGGCTTCACTTACCAGGTGCAGGCCACAACGAGCCTGGGTACGTGGACCAATTGGGGTTCGCCGCGATTCGCGGCGGGAACCAGTGATTCAATCTTTGTCGGCAGGAGTTCCGCAGGCTATTACCGCGTGATGCTCCTGCGCCAGTGAAATGAGTATGAGGCGATTGATAAAATATAGTTTGTGGATTGGTTGTCTGGCATTGGGTCTCCAATCGGCCTGGGCGTTTTCATTGTTGGGCCCCGTGGGGTCCGCCGGGACCACCGGTGGCACGGTGGAGGATAATTGGCAGGTAACGGACCTTGGTTACGACCCGCTGCCCAATGGCGGTGCGCCGCCGTTTATTGGCACCACTTCGCACGCTTTTGGACCCAAGAACATCGCGGAAGGATACCGGTATAATAACCCGATAATGTATTACACGTTCGATCCGGATTTTGTCTGGTTTGGTTCAGATGGCGAGACGGCGGTGGAACAGGCGATGGAAACTTTAAATGGCGTTCTGAATGGCCAGACGAATACTCCCTTGTTCGTGGCCGGCACAAGTTCTGGTATTCTGACGGGCGGGACGAACGGTGTTTTCAACGGTCCTTCCGTGGCTTTGACTCCTGCAAACGGCGTTGATAAATACAGTATGAATTTGTCCGAGTTTCCCTTGAACTCGGCAGGCATCAATTATCAGGCGCAGGCCCTGGGATTGACCGATTTAAAATCGATCACCATGGCTATGATGTTGGAGCAATTAGGACTGGCTGACTCGGTGCGCTACACCTGGGGACTATTGAGTCGTTTTGTGCCTGCGGGTGCTACTTGTGTCGCAACCGGTGGCATTGGCATCGCCAATGGCATTGATTACTGGGTCATTCCCAGAAACTTTGACATCGTCCCATCGTCGCTGACCAACTATCAATATTCGCCCTACGTCAACGCCGAGCTTTATTCTTATTACATTTATGAAACCTGCGGCCCACCGCCGCCGTTAGCGCCGCCGATCGCGGATGCGCTTGAAATTCCGGTTGACCCGTTAATCAACAATCCATCGGTTGCTTCCGGGGCTCCTCCCGGGGAAGGGTTCCTGGCCAATGGCGGTTTCTACACGGGATTGACGCGGGACGACGTGGCCGGATTGCGCTACCTGCTCAGCACGAACAATATTTTTGACCCGGCACCCGCTTATCTGGAGCAACCGGCGGGCGGGAGTGTTCTTTTCAGCACCAATTTCAACAACCCCCAATTGCTTTTCACGTCCAACTACAACGCCCTGGTGGCCATATCACTGACCAATAATCCGGCCACGCTGCAAGCATTGTTTCCGGGTTTGACGTTCGGTCTCGTGACCAACTACTTCAGCAATGTGGTTTCGCCGAATGTGATTGCCTATTTCACCAATTACGTTGGCAGTCCTGCGGGTGCGCCGGCCGCGCTGGTGGTGGTGACCAATCAGGTGGCCAATATCGTGGAGTTTTTTCAATACACTTTTGGCAACGTAGTCACCAACAAAACTTATCCCAATACCGCATTTGCCCTCCAGACTGTCAGCGTGGGCCCGCTGGTTGGTGCGCCAGCCGGATCCCCATTTGTGACCAATGTCACCTACCAGGCGTTCCAATCCAATGTGGTTTCGGGAGACTACTTCATTATTACGAATGGCAGCTGTGGACCCAATATTATTCAGACCCTTCAGACCAATGTGAACATCGTAACAAATACCATCGTCGGGGCTACGAATGTGAACGGTCAAAGTTTTGCCCAGAATCTTATTTCCTATTTCACCAATTACACCTTTGTCGTGCAACCCTGCACGCTGGTGACCAACGCAATTGCCGATTACCAGGGTATTGGCCGAATGCAATTCATCCGCGTATCGGATGACAATTACGACTATCAAAACGGACAATTCCGGCAGGCCATAACCAACCAATACTCCATGGTGGTCATTACCAACCATCAGTATGTCACAAGGACGTTCCAACGCGTGGTGACAAGGCCGGATATCCTCTTTGGGGCGCAGAGTTTGCTCGCCGGCTCCGGGAATAGCATCCTCGGAGGATCCGAAATCGCTGACAGCCAGCCTAACTTCATTGACAGCCGCGGCCCCAATTTGGCCGGGCCGGGAATCATTGATCCCACGACCTCGACAAATATCAGCATCATCTTTAACTCGGCGGGACCGGTTTATCAGAACAGCGCCCCAAGTTTTCTGACGGGGCCGCAAAACTCTCTTGGCTTGTCCACGCTTAACTGGGCTTCGTATGATGGGACGACCAACGCGCCGATTGTTTATCCCAACGGTACCAGCATGGCCACTCTGGCCGCCGAGGCGTTTTTCCAGGTTTCCCCGCCACCACCGAATTTACCCAATGGCACTGTCGGCACCGCTTACAGCGTCACGTTCACGGCCACCGGCGGCCAGCCGCCTTATTCCTGGGCGCTCGCGCCCATTTCCGCGGGACTGCCACCAGGTTTGACTTTGAACTCGGGAGGGGTTATTTCAGGTACACCGACGCAAAGCGGAACGTTCGATAACATCGTGGTCCAAATGAGCGATTCCACCGTTCCGTCAACCAATGTGGTGGATACAACTTATTCACTTACGATTAATTGAATAGTGAGTATCAAATGAATTTAGATTTCTTCAAGTCGATCAGCCAAATGGGAAACAGAATGGTGCTGCGCAACCGGATGGCGCCGCTGTTGGCCGGATTGATGTTGTTTCCATTGGTGGTGAAGGGTACGGATTCGATCTACATCAACACCACTACGATCAACGGAACTCCGCCCAATGTGGACGCGACGAATTTTTATAATTCCGGTACCTGGAACATCTCCACCACTACCCTTCCGTACCAGACTGCTCATACCCTCAACTACACGAATGTAGGCACCATGACCGGCTCGGTGGGGTGGGAATTCGATTATGGACCGTCCACCGGCGGCAACCCAAGCAGCCGCGGGATGTCCGCCAGTTTCTTCAATGACAATCGCGGGACCATCCGGGCGAATGATGGGTCAATTGCCAATCCAAACTATCTGACTTCTTTAGGGAGCTATTTGTTGATCTCGGCCACGAATATCATGAATAAAGGCACGCTCATCAGCGGCGCCGGCGGCGAAATCGTGTTGAACGGCGCGAACGTTAATTTGAGGCGGAGTACGTTGCAGATTATCTCGATTGCGCCGCAAGGCAGCCCCAGTACCCCGACGAATTTTGTGCCGGACACGGCCATCTACGACGAGGATTGGAAGCAAACCAACACGTTTCCGTTCAGCACAACTCCCTATGCCTTCGACAGTTCGGCGATCTGGAATGGCATCGTGAGCATATCGCCGATTTTCTATTTGGACGGATTGTGCGGCCTTTTGAATGGAGGAGCCCAAATCGGATTCGCCCCCAGCCTGGCAGATTCGACGAACATGGTGGCCAGTTACACCAATATTGTTTATACGAATATTACCCAGCAAACGATCACGACCAATATACCTTCCAAGATCTTCCGGCAGGCGGTCTTTGTCGCTGTCAGCGACCCCAACATCATTCCGGATGACAGGTATATCGCCAACAGCGACAACATTTCAAATCTGTTCCGAACCGTTACCGTGAAACTGAGTTCGCCCGGGGGCACGGTTTATCTGGAGGACACTTTGGGGGCATTGACCAACCGGGGGTTGGCGCTGAATTTGTCCGCAAACATAGGTGACAATCCCCAGTCTCCCTGTACCGACCCGACTTACCGTCCGGCCAATTATATTTTGTCCCGGCTGGACCAGGGAACTTTCGCCGCCGGTGCTTTGGGCCTCGGACCGCCCCCCACCAACTTTTTTTTCGACACGACTTTTTCCAACGCCGTCGTCCAGGCCTTGTATGCCGGTTATGGTGCCTTTGTTGACGATCTGGTGCGGGACCCCGTTGGCGGGGACGTGACTAATTTGCCCGGCCGAATTATCATTAATGCCACCAATTTGGACCTGACTCAGACGACCATGACCAGTGCGGGAGCGGAGATTGCCATACAGGCCAACAACTTCCTGGGCAGCACCGGCGCGGTTATCTCATGCCAGAATTTAAATTTTAACCTCGGTTCGTTCGCGGGCAATCTGAACGTGACCAATCTCGTGAACACGACACCCCTGCCGGCGATGCACGGGAATTTATTCGCCTGGAGCGCTGTTTGGACCAACGGCCTGTTCACGGTCTTTACCAATTATTATTACGTCACGAATACCGCGGCCAGCAATTCCCCTCCCGTCCTCACCAACAATGTGTTCACCAACATCACCGAAATGGACTTTCATGTGATGATGCTGGACGCGACCGCACTGTCCGCCTTCGTACCGGTGACGGTTCAGGATTTGATTTTGCAGACCAATGCAGTGGTCAGCGATTCCATGAACGTGGTGGATATTTTCCTGTTCAACGGCCAGAGCCTGACCTTGCAAGGGGCGCTTAACCTTTCCGGCCCCCATCTTCAGAATTGGAACCGCGGGCTCGCACCGTACCTCCTGTATTTCACCAACAGCGGATCACTCTCCATTCCCCAGGACGCCTATTTCGGGAGTGACGGGCCAACGAACTACGCCGCGTTTGTCAACAACGGCACCATTAGTGTCGGCGGCCGTGAGATGATCAACAGCGTTTTCTATCAAAGCGGGGGGAGCCAGACTGCTCCGGGCGGATACTTTGTGACCACCTCCAGCGGCAAAATAGAAAATGCCGGCATCACCTCCGGCGCGGATATGGATTTCACCGGCGGCTTCCTGAAACTGGACAACTCCACGCTGTCGGTCGGGAATCAGTTTAATTTCAACCTGACCAATGCGCTTTACGATTCGGGCGGTTCCGCCAACAACCGGCTGACTTGCGCGAATGGTTTCAACCTGCCGGTCAAGCCGGCGACCGGTGATTTGCTGGGGACCGCCATCACCGGCAACGCATACAACGGGGCGGAAGTGGATTACCTGTGGTCGGGGCAGGATTTTGGGGCGGTCGTGGCCGGTTATTCGAATAATGTGGCTCTGGGTCAATTGATATTGTCGCCGCAGGGCGTTGCTTCTTTCCCGCCGCTGTTCTATTTCAGCGGCGCGAGCGTGAGTAATGCCTTGTATGTTGACCTGCTCGATTTGTCACAGGTCACCAACCTGGAGGAGATGCTGCAAACCGACCCGAACCTGGTCATCTATTATGCCGCGGCGAAGCTTCCACCCGCCATCACGGTTTTAAGCAGCAACGGCATCCCGCAACTGGAAGTGGAGACCAACAATCTTCTCAACGGACAGTCTTATTACGTGATTGCCAACGGCGGGAGTGGACAGGTTCCGCAGGAAGCGGAAGAGGTTTTGAACGGCAAACTCGGCGGCCATTTACGCTGGGTCGGTAGCTTTGCCGGCCCGAATAGTTCGGTGGATGTCATCGTCAACGGCCAGACCGTCGCAGTCAATCGCGCGGCGCGTTACAGCCTGGTCATTGATTCGAACGGCAATGGAATTCCAAACGGTCTTGATCCCAGTCCGTTCAACACTGTACCCGTGGTCCTGACGGGTTCGCTGGTTCAGACCCCGCCGCCGGCGAGGAAGTTCGCCATTACCTGGCTGGCGCAAACGAACCTGCCTTATCAGGTCCAGTACACCCTGAGTTTATTGGGCACCAACTGGCTGCCGTTGTTGCACTATACCAATACGGCATCCACGAATATCACGGTCACGGTCTGGGACACCAACGCAGTCTCCAGCCAGCGGTTTTACCGGGTGAGCCATCCGTGACCCGGCTCATGAATGGAGAAGCGAACATGAGATTGCACCTGGCTGCGGCCATTTGAAAACTTGAGCCTATGAAGAACAAATTTTTCAGGAGGTTGCCCGTGGCGGTGGGTACGGTATTGTTTTGCCTGTCCGCCGGATTGGTTCACGCGGCGGGGTTGAAGCCATTACCCAGTCATGCCTTGGACGTCATTGCCAGACTGAATCTGCAACCGGTCAGCAACGTAACGGGAACGCAGCGCCTGCACCTGGCTATCGGATTGCCCCTGCGCAATCAGGCCGCGCTGGCCACTCTGCTGCAGCAACTTTATGATCCGGCCAGCCCCAATTACCACCATTATCTCACGCCGGAACAATTCACGGAAATGTTCGGCCCGTCGGAACAGGATTATCAGGCGGTTATCGCCTTCGCGAACGCGAATGGTCTGGCCGTGACCGGCACCTTTTCAAACCGCATGTTGGTGGACGTCGATGGAGCCGTGTCGGACATTCAAAAGGCTTTTCACGTCACGATGCGTCTTTATCGCCACCCAACGGAAAATCGCAACTTTTACGCGCCGGATGTCGAGCCGTCGGTTCCGTCGGCGTTGCCGGTTTTGGATATTAACGGCCTGAATAACTATGTTCTGCCACGCCCTCTTTTCATTCAGAGACCTTCGGGCGGTTCCGCTCTGGCAAACCAGTCGTTGACCGGTTCCGCGCCTGACGGTTCCGGCTCTTATTTCGGGTACGATTTCCGGGATGCTTACGCTCCGGGTGTGTCGCTCACCGGCACGGGTCAAACGGTCGCCCTTTTTGAATGCAATGATTACTTCGATGCGGACATTGCCCGATACGTGGCGTTGGCCGGGTTGCCCACCATTCCGCTGCAGCGGGTGCCTGTCGAAGGATACGAGCCCGCGCCGATGGTCGGCGACGGCGCCAATGTGGAAGTGGCCCTCGATATTGAGATGGTCAATTCCATGGCCCCAGGGTTGTCTAAAATTATCGTCTATGAAACTCCCAGCGACACCACAGCGTACGATGGTGACATGCTGGCACGCATAGCTCTTGACAACTCGGCCAAGCAAATCAGCTCTTCCTGGTTGATCGGCGACAGTCCGCAATATGCCCAGTTCTATCAGGAATTTGCCGCGCAGGGACAGTCCTTTTTCCAGGCTTCCGGGGACGAAGACGCGTACTATCCGGGAATATTTCAATACGAAGACGGTACCAATGTCACTCTGGTTGGCGGAACGACCTTGACGACCACCGGACCTAACGGGGCTTATGTCTCGGAAACAGTTTGGAATTGGGGTAATGAATACGGTGCTGCCGGAGCTGGCATTGGGACTGGTGGCGGAATCAGCACCCTCTATCCGATCCCCGCCTGGCAGCAAGGCATCAATATGTCAGCCAATCAGGGATCCACAACCATGCGGAATGTTCCGGATGTGGCCTTTACGGCGGATAATATTTACGTCATTGCGGACAATGGTTTGCAGTATCCAGGCACCGGCGGCACCAGTTGCGCGGCGCCCTTGTGGGCGGCCTTTGCAGCATTGGTCAATCAACAGGCTAACGCCAATGGTAATCCGCCTCTAGGTTTCCTCAACCCGGCCATTTACGCGATTGGCAAAGGCTCGGGTTACGCCTCCGCTTTTCATGACATTACGACGGGCAATAACACCAGTCCCAACAGCCCCGGTAAATTTTATGCCGTCGCGGGTTATGATCTCTGCACCGGCTGGGGTACGCCGAATGGACAAAATTTGATTGGCGCTTTGATTGGAAAGCGTACGGGAATCCTGCAAATAAGCATAAATCCACCATCGGGTTCGGCCCTCCTGCAGGCCACAGCCCAGCCGATTTCGGTGACCGTCAATGACATTTTCGCCGTTACCAACGCTACCGTCACGGCGGCAGTTACCAATAGCCTGGGGGCTTCCATCGCCAATTTAACTTTCACCTACAACAGTACCCAGGCGATCTACGCGGCCTCCCTGTCGGTGCCGGCCGCTGCCGATCCGCTGACCATGACGGTCACGGCCACGGCGCCCGGCGAAATTGGGATCACCAATTTAGTGGTCAATTATTCCGTCGTCGGCCCGCCGCCGAACGACAATTTTACCAATGCAACCGTGATTCCTGCGAGTGGCGGCGCCTATGTCGAGAACAACCGGTTTGCCACACTTGAGGCCAACGAACCGAAACACGACGGGGATAGGAATGACGCCGCCTCGGTCTGGTGGTCCTGGATGCCCACGGCCAATACCAACGTGTTCATGAACACCATCGGCAGCAAGGTGGATAACGTCGTGGCCGTCTATACCGGCGGCACTTTGACCGGTCTCCAAGCGGTGGTGGCGACGAACAGTACTTTGACATTGTATAAACCGGCGCAACTGACTTTCAATGCGCAAGCAGGCACGACCTATTACATTGCCGTTGCCAGCGCGAGTTCGAACGCGCTGGGTACTGTCGCTTTGAACGTGGTGCCGGGTGGCCAGCCCGACACGAATGCGCCCGTGGTGTTTATCTCCAGTCCGCAAAGTGGTCTGACAGTATTTAGCCCGATCCTCGGTGTCTCGGGTGCGGCTTCCGATTCGGGAGTGAACCCCAGCGGTGTCAGCCAGGTTTTTGTGACCGCTAATGGTTCCCAGTTGACAGCCCTCGGGACAACCAATTGGGCGGCCCTGGCGCCGTTGCAGCCGGGCCTGAATGTCGTAAAGGCCAGCGCCGTGGACCAGGCGGGCAATATTTCCCCGACCGCAACCGTCGAAGTGAATTATTTGGTCCAGCCGCCCGCCAATGACTTTTTTGTCAACGCCATTGCTTTAAGTGGCACATCGGGCACGGCCTCGGCCACCAACACCACTGCCAGCAAGGAAGTCGGCGAGCCCAATCCCGCCGGCAATCCCGGCGGTAAATCTCTCTGGTGGACTTTCACCCCGCCCTCGGACGGTGTGCTGACGCTGAACACGACCAATTCCACGTTTAACACGATCCTGGGCCTTTACACCGGTACCAACGTCGCCAATCTCACCACGATTGTTGACAACGCTATAGCTTACAGTGGTGCGCCCGGCGGTTTCAGTTACATTTCCCAGGCGGTCCGGTCCGGGCAGACGTACCACATCCTCTTGGACGGTTTTAATGGCATGTCCGGCACCATTTCCTTGAGTTACTTATTTACCCCGCAAACGGTCTATCATCTGACGGCGAACAGCTCCGGAGGGGGAACGGTTCAATTATTGACCACCAACGCACTGGGCGGCATCGTGCTTCTGCCGTCGACCTCGGCGGATTTTGCCAATGGCACCACGGTGGTGCTGACGGCCGTTCCGGACCACAATGACCAGTTTAGCGCCTGGAGTGGCGGCGTGAGTTCGCCGAACAATCCAGATTCGGTCATGGTGGGAAGCGACTTGAACATTACCGCCAACTTTGTGCAGAAGCAGTTTACCGACGGATTTGAATCCGGAAACTTGTCGCATCTCCCCTGGACAACTGCCGGAGACGCGCCCTGGTTGGTGCAGTCCAATGTAGTTGACGTGGGACAATATGCCGCCCGTTCCGGTGTCATTACCAACAACCAGACCAGTTCCTTGATCCTCACCGGCACCTTTACCAATGGTACCGGCTCTTTTGACTTCAAAGTCAGTTCGGAACCGAATTTTGACATTCTGAGTTTCTACATGGATACGAATCTGGTCGCGCAGTGGTCGGGGGAGGTCGGCTGGGCGAATTACACCTTCCCGCTGGCCAACGGCACGCACACGCTGGAATGGACTTATGCCAAAGACCTGACCATCAGTCTGGGCATGGACGCCGCGTTCCTTGACGACGTGAACCTGCCGATCGGAAACAGTTCAAGCAGCGCGGCGCCGGCGCAACTCGAATTGCGGTTGCGGCCGGGCGGCGGATTATCCATGAATTTAACGGGACAGAGTGGTCAACCCTACGTCATCCAGGCTTCAACTGACCTGGTCCATTGGCAGAACATTTCCACCAACGAAGCCTCCGGCGGGTCCATCAATATTCCACTGCCAGCCAACGAAACCAACCAGACGCAATTCTATCGCGCGGTTGCGCCTTGATTTCAAAAAATTCCGATCCGACCATGAACCGGCGCCGCTAATCAGCGCCGTCTCGGAATGAAAACTTTTGGTTTAACCGGTGGCATCGGGATGGGCAAATCCAGCGCCGCCCGGTTCCTCCGCGAACGCGGCGCGCAAGTCGTGGATACAGACGAACTGGCGCACCAGTTGGTTGAACCAGGCCAGCCGGCTTTGGCGGAAATCCTGACGGTTTTTGGCGGGCACGTTGTCGCCCCCGGTGGCCAATTGCGCCGCGATGAACTGGCGCAAATTGTGTTTGCGGACCCCGCCGCCCGCAAGCAGCTTGAAACCATCCTCCACCCGCGCATCCAGGAGCGCTGGCTCGCACAAATTGAAACCTGGCGCGGGGAAGGCTGCAAACTGGCCGTGGTCGTGATTCCCTTGCTATTTGAAACGAAGGCCGAATCGCGTTTCGACAAAACCATCTGTGTCGCCTGTTCGGCGGCGACCCAGCGGGGAAGACTTTTGGAGCGCGGCTGGACGCCCAGGCAAGTCGAACAGCGCATTACTGCCCAAATGCCGGTCGAGGAAAAAATCGCGCGCTCTGATTATGTGATTTGGACTGAAGGTGATCTCCAGAATCACTCGCAGCAGATTGACCGTATGCTTGCCGGCCTTGGCCGGTAAGGCTGACCTCACTGGCCCGACGTAATGCGCTTGACGTTTTTCCATTAACTTCCGACTGTCAACCGCCATGCAGCGGGTGCCCATATTCCTCTTCTACATTGCCTTGTCCTGGCGCGTCTCGTGTGCCGAAGCTGCTTTCCCACCGGATGCCGCCTTGCTCGCGCATTGGATTGCCGGCCAGCAGTACTCCCAAGCCGGCCTGCCGGGTTATGGCGGACTGAGAATCGGAAATGGCGTGGCAGCTACGGGGCCCGGTGGCACGCCATACTATCGTGTCAGCCCTTACTCTGCGAATCTCGGCATGCTGGGATTGCTGCAAACCCGGGCGCCGGGATGCATCCGGGTGGCTGAACTTTGGATTGGTTGGTACTTCGCCCATCTCAACCTGCAAAGCGCCCCGGATGGCGTTCCCGACGATCACTTTTATCATGCGGATGGCGGTGGCGAAACTACTTGCGTCAAGCCGGGCGAACGCCTGCTTTGCCATTACAATGATGCGACCGATAGCGCCGTCGCCACCTTTTTCTCTGTGCTTTGGGCCGCTCACCGCGCCGGAGTTCCCGCCACGACGTTTGATACGCCGCAGCGAAAACAGCAGGTGGAAAACCTGGCGGAAGTGCTTCTGAAGTTGCAGCAGTCCGATGGACTGTGCCGGGCGAAAAGCGACTATCGGGTGGAATACCTCGAAGATAACAGCGAGGTGTTCGCCGGTTTGCACGCGCTGGCTGAGTTGGAGCAGGACGTTTTTAACAACCCGGAACGTTCGACTTTTTACCAAAAAGCCGCCAGCCGGGTTCAGGCGGGAATTTTACAGGAGCTTTACGATCCGCGGGCGAAGCTTTTTCTGATCGCAAAATTTGAAAATGGCCGCCGCCCGCCCACCGACCTGAACAACTGGTATCCTGACACCCAGGCGCAGGCGTGGCCGTGTTTGTTTGGGGTACTGCCGCCGACCGACCCGCGGGCCCGGGCAGCGATGGCTGTTGTCGACGCCCGCTGGCATGGCGGCGCCCGGCCGGACTGGACGGCCAATCCGGAACAGATTGACCACGGATGGATTGAGGCGGGCAACGCCTACGCCGCCCTCCTGGCCGGCGAGACAAACCGTGTGCGGGTTTATGTTCAGGCGGTGAAACACCTCAAATTCCCAACATCCGCCGGCGCGTCCGCATTCGCATGGCCGTTCAGTGTTGCTGATGCCGGGTGGCTGTTGCAGATTTTGACGCCGCCGACGGATCGATAAAGTCGGGAGCAAAGAAGACGAATTCACCCGCGTTGCCACGCTGGTTTTTACTGCCGTTTTCTTGAATCTCTGTTAAATTGGCCCCACATGATACTGACTCGGGACGAGCTTCGCAGCCTGGTCGAGCTGAAACATCAATCGCCGCACACCCTGCTGGGCATGCATCCGCTGGGCGATGGGTCGGGACTCGTCGTTCGCGCGCTCCTGCCTGACGCTGCCAAAATCGAAATCCAGCCCGTCCACGAGAAGGCTAAGCCGAAGTTCGAGCTTACGCGGCTTCCCGACACGGACATTTTTGAAGGCGTCACCCGGTCGGCCAACAAGGTCTATGCCTACGATTTGGTCGTCACCACGCATCAAGGCCAGACACGCCGGACGCGCGACGCATTTTCCTTTCTCCCGACGCTGGGCGAATCCGATTTGTTCCTGTTTGGCAAGGGTGACGAGCGGCGCATTTACGAAAAACTCGGTGCGCAATTGCGCGTCATTGACGGCATTCACGGCGTCAGCTTTGCCGTTTGGGCCCCGAACGCGCAGCGCGTCAGCGTCGTCGGCGATTTCAACCATTGGGACGGCCGTTTTCACCCGATGCGACTGCTGGGCGCGTCGGGGGTCTGGGAAATTTTTGTTCCCGGTGTCGGCGAAGGTGCGCATTACAAGTTTGAAATCCGCGACGCACACGGAAGCATCAAATTGAACACCGATCCCTTCGGCTTTTTCTTCGAGGTGCCGCCGAAAAACGCCGCTATTGTCTGGGACACCCGCAAATTCAAATGGACAGACGGCGCCTGGCTGAAACGTCGCCGGGAGCAGGCGCCGCTCCGTTCGCCGGTGAGCATTTACGAAGTGCACCCCGGTTCCTGGCGGAAAAAATCGCCGACGGAATCGTTCAGTTACCGCGAACTCGCTGCTCCGCTGGCGGAATATGTCAAGCGCATGGGTTTCACGCATGTCGAACTATTGCCACCGGCCGAACATGCTTTTTATCCATCGTGGGGTTATCAGGTGACCGGTTTTTACGCGCCGACCAGCCGCTACGGCACGCCGGACGATTTTCAGTTTCTCATCAATGCCCTGCACCTGGCGGGCATCGGCATCATCATTGACTGGGTGCCGGCGCATTTCCCGCGCGATGATTGGGCATTGGCGCGTTTTGACGGCACGGCGCTCTACGAGCACGAGGACCCGCGCAAGGGCGCGCACCAGGATTGGGGCACGCTGATTTTCAATTACGGCCGCCATGAGGTGAACAATTTTCTCGTCGCCAACGCGTTGTTCTGGTGCGACCGCTTCCACGTGGACGGTTTGCGCGTGGACGCTGTGGCCTCCATGCTTTACCTGGATTACTCACGCAAGGAGGGCGAATGGATTCCTAATCAATTCGGCGGGCGCGAAAACATTGAGGCGATTGAATTCCTGAAAAAATTCAACCACCTCACCTACACGGAATTTCCTGGCGTGATGACGATTGCCGAGGAATCCACCGCCTGGCCGCTCGTCACCCGGCCACCGTATCTCGGCGGTCTCGGTTTTTCCTTCAAATGGAACATGGGCTGGATGCACGACACGCTCGGCTATTTCAGCCACGAACCCATTCACCGGAAATATCATCAAAATGATCTCACCTTCGCGATGTTGTATCATCATCATGAGAATTTCATCCTGCCGCTTTCGCACGACGAGGTCGTGCACGGCAAGGGCTCATTGATTGGCCGGATGCTGGGTGATGACTGGCAAAAGTTCGCGAATCTCCGCGCGCTCATTGCGTATCAGTGGCTGTTCCCCGGCAAAAAACTCCTGTTCATGGGCGGCGAATTCGGCCAGCGCGCCGAGTGGAATGAAAACGGTCAGCTGGACTGGTGGCTGCTTGATGCCGGCCCGTATCATCGCGGCCTGCAGAAATTCGTTGCGGATTTGAACCAGTGCTATGTGGCGGCTCCCGGGCTTTGGCAGTCCGATTACGACCACGGCGGCTTTTATTGGATTGATTGCGCGGATCGCGACAACAGCGTTCTTTCCTTCGTCCGCCAGACGACTGACGGGTCCAACCAACTGGCGGTAATCCTGAACCTTACCCCCGTGCTGCGGGAGAAATACCGCATTGGTCTGCCGCGTGCCGGTCAATGGCGTGAAAGGCTGAACAGTGATGCCGCTGTTTATGGCGGCGGCAATCAGGGAAATCTCGGCGGTGTCATGGCAGGAAACATTCCGTGCCACAGCCAGCCCTGCTCGGCGGAATTCCGCCTCCCGCCGTTGAGTGCTCTGGTTTTTCAGCCTGAAACTTAAGGGACACGGAGATTTTTAATTTCCGGCACGGCGCCGCCGCGCCGGTCAATTTGAAAATCCACCGTCCACCAGTGGACGGCAAATTTCGTTTTGTCTGCCAGGGCAATGGTTTCGAGCATTTCCCATTCAGTGACCCCGCAAGCTGCAAAATTGTGGCGGTAAAAATGCCAGGAATCCGGTGTGTCTGAAAATGGCCGCAAACCGACACTCAATTTTTTGCCTAACACCGCCCGGACATCATCCCAACCGGCGTCGTTAAATTCAACCCGGTCAGGAATGGATCTGGTTTGTAATTTTGTCGCAGTGGATCTGCTTTTTATAACCGCGATGACATTTGACGCGTCTTCGGTGGTGCGCAGCAACAGCAGCGGCGGTTGGAATATGGCTTGGATATAGGTTTGGTTGGTCAGCGCCTCAACCGCGTCCCACAATGACGGACTGGCATTGGTCAGTTTCGCCTGCGCCCGGCGGAAAAAATATAATTCGTCCGTGGCGCCCGGCATGAAAATGATCGCTTTCACGACGGCGTTTGACTGAAACGCGTCCAACATCAGCGATACGCAGTTCGTCCGGTTCAATTCCGTCGTATTGGTCCCCAACGGCATTCGGCTCAGTGCATCCTGCCAAATTTCACGGGTCCAACCGATTGAGCCTGTAGCCATTAACCACGCACAGGCCACCAGAGGGATTGTGGTTTTCACAGCGACAATTGGACGATTCGTTCCTGAACCTGGCTGTTCCAGCGGTTGAAATAGCCGAACAAACGATAAAGCTCCTCCAGCCGGTTCAACAAGATTGTTCGTTCACCGGATTGGGGTTTTGCTGACCACAAAGCATCGAGCGATTTTAATTCTTCCACCAGCTTGTCGTGCAGCCGGGCGAGCCTGGTTTGCAAGGTTCGCAACTGCTCCACCCATTCCTGCGCCCGTTCAAACAATTGGACTTGCAGCAAGGGTGAAGCCACCTTGCCTCTTTCAGTGAGGAACTCGTCGGCGTCCCGGCAGGTCGTTGCCACTTCGGCAAACAAGTCGGCGAGCACCGGTGGAATTTGCTGGATGTCCGCGGGCTTCGCGCCGAGCTCCAGCTCCAGCAAATGCAACAACCGGGATTTGGGTTCGGCGAGGCAACGGTACGCGGCGTTTAGTTCGGCATATCGCCGGTTGGCCGCGAGTTTTTCCGTTTCACCCGCACCGCGTTGTTTGTCGGGATGTATTTCAGCGGCCAGTGCCAGGAATCTTGATTTGAGTGCTTCCGGCTTGAGCCAGGGCCGGCGCGGTTCATCGAGCAGGGCAAAATAGTCGGTCATGGAAGAGCCCACAGTCATCAGTCCACAGTCGGGAATCCGCTGCCGCCCGCCATGGTCCTTGACTGTGAACTGTAAACTGAAAACTGGGGACTGATTATCATGCGCTGAAACTTTCGCCGCAGGAACAGGATGTCGCGGCGTTGGGATTTTTCACCTTGAACCCACCGTCCAGCGTGTCGAGGTAATCCAGCTCGCTGCCTGTTACATAGAGCGCGCTTTTGGGGTCCACCACGACGCGCACGCCACCGCTTTCGACCAGGATGTCCCGATTGGCCGGGTTATCCTGCAAATCCATTTTGTATTGCAAACCGGAGCAACCGCCACCGACCACCGCGACGCGCAGCACACCTTTGGGCCGGCCCTGTTTTGTCAACAATGCCGACACTTTTTGTGCCGCGCTGGGCGTGAGTTTGACCAGCCGTTCATCACCAACCCGGAAATTCGGCTGCGCGGACTGGGTTTGAGGCGTTCGTGCAATCATTCGTCGCCCAACAAGTTAACCGTCGCTGGCGTCAACGTCAACGCGCCGGACCTCTTAATCTTTCTCTTAGTCGTAATCTGAATTTCCACGGCGATGATGATTAAGATTGCGATTAAGATTAAGACGAACAGCAAATCTGTATTTATCCATGTTCATCCGTGGTTTATTCTTTGGCGCATGAAACTGATTTCCTGGAATGTGAACGGCTTGCGCGCCGTGTTGAAGAAAAATTTCCTCGACTATTTCGCGGCGGAGAAGCCTGACGTGCTTTGTCTTCAGGAAACGAAATGCGGCCCGAATGACGTCGAACAACTCTGGCCGGCGAACTATACGACGTATTGGAACCCGGCGGAAAAGAAAGGTTATTCCGGCACGGTGATTTTTACCAAAACCCGCCCGCTGAATGTTATCCCCCACATCGATATGGCTGAGCATGACAAGGAAGGGCGCGTGTTGGCCGCCGAATTCGTGGATTTTTTTCTGGTGAATGTCTATGTGCCTAATGCCAAACGCGATTTGTCGCGATTGACTTACCGACAGAAGTGGGACCGCGACTTTTTGAGTTACCTGAAGAAGTTGGAGAAGAAGAAGCCGGTGATTTTCTGTGGTGACCTCAACGTCGCGCACAGCGAGATTGACCTGGCCAACCCGAAGGCCAATGTCCACAACCACGGGTTTACGCCGGAGGAACGCGCCGGATTTAGTGCCTTTGTGAGGGCCGGATTCCTCGACACCTTCCGCGAATTTGAAAAGGGCGGGGGACATTACACCTGGTGGAGCCAGATGGGCGGGGCGCGTTCCCGCAACGTCGGCTGGCGCATTGATTATTTTCTCATTTCAAAATCGCTGCGCCCGCGCCTTCAGCGGGCGTTCATCCGGCCGGACGTGCCAGGTTCCGACCACTGTCCCGTCGGCATCGAAATCGGGTGAAGAAAAAATGTGTAATTTAGCTCGCCACCGCATTAAATCAGGCTTAACGTCATCCTGCCGAATATAGATTACTTTAATGAACATACTTCTCGTCAGCCCAAAAACGCCCGACACATTTTGGAGTTTCAAGCACGCGCTGCGGTTCGTTTCCCAAAAGGCCGCCATGGCGCCGCTGGGCTTAATGACGGTCGCGGCCATGCTTCCCCGGGAATGGGAGCTCAAGCTGGTGGACCTCAATGTGAAACGGCTCAAGGACGAAGATCTGCGCTGGGCTGATTACGTGATGGTGGGAGCAATGATTGTGCAAAAGGAATCTGTCCATGAAATTATTGCGCGGTGCGCAGCGTTAAACAAGACCGTCATCGCCGGCGGGCCGCTGTTCACTACCGGGCACGAAGCCTTCCCGGAAATTCAACATTTTGTTCTGGGTGAAGCCGAGGAGGTAATGCCCCAGGTAGTGGCGGACATGCGGAACGGCCAGGTGCAACCCCTTTATCGCGCTGCCGGCCGGCCCGACATCACGCATACCCCCACGCCGCGCTGGGACCTCATCAATTTGCGGCATTACGTGACGATGTCGGTGCAATTCTCGCGCGGCTGTCCGTTTGATTGCGAATTTTGCGACATCATTGTGATGAACGGGCGCGTGCCCCGTATGAAAACGCCGGCGCAATTGATTGCCGAACTGGACGGGCTGTGCCGGCGCGGATGGAAAGACATGGTTTTCATCGTGGACGACAATTTCATCGGCAATAAACCGCGAACGAAGGCGCTGTTGCGTGAGTTGATTGAATGGCGGCGGCGCACGCGGACCCGCATCGGATTCCTCACGGAGGCGTCCATGAACCTCGCCGATGACCCGGAATTGTGCTCGCTGATGGTGGAGGCCGGTTTCAAAAAGGTTTTCGTCGGCATCGAAACGCCGTCGGTCGAGTCGCTGGAGGAATGTCACAAACTCCAGAACCGGAACCGCGATCTCGTCGCTTCGGTGCAGACGCTGCAACGCGCCGGACTCGAGGTGATGGCCGGGTTCATCGTCGGGTTCGACAGTGACAAGAGCGACATCTTCAAGCGGCAGTTCGAGTTCATCCAACGTTCCGGTGTGGCGACAGCGATGGTGGGCTTGCTGAACGCATTGCCGCAAACGCGATTATGGCAGCGATTGAAACGCGAAGGACGGCTGGAAACCGAAAGTACCGGCAACAACACCGACGCCGCCCTGAACTTCAAGCCCAAATTGAACCGTGAATTTTTACAATCCGGCTATCGCGAACTGGTGAGGAAACTTTACGAGCCGCGGAACTACTACCAGCGCATTCGCACATTTCTGAAGAGCCATCGCCCGACCGGGCCGCGCCTGCGCCTGTCGCGGGCCGATATCTTTGCATTTTTGAAATCCTTCTGGGTGCTCGGCGTGTGGCATCGGGGGCGCGTGAGCTATTGGCGGCTGTTCTGGGGCACGCTCATCCGGCATCCACGCCAGTTCCCGCACGCCATCGAACTTGCCATCCTCGGCTACCACTTCCGCCGCGTCGCCAATTCGCTCCAGGTGTCTCCCGCCCGCAGACGGTGAAGGGCAGTCATTGGTTTTTGGGCAGGGATCCAGATTACTTCACGTTCAACTCGCGTTGAATGCCGAACTTCTCAATGCGCTTGCGCAGCGTCGCGCGGGTGATGCCAAGCAATTTCGCGGCATGAACCTGATTGTTATGGGTCTCCTTGAGTGCCTGGATGACCAGTTCGCGTTCCACCGCGGGAATGACTTTTAATTTCGGATCGCGCTTGGCCCATTGAAACAGTTGCCGCGCCATGGCTGCGGCATCGGTCGCGGCTTCATCGCTGGCGGTTCCCAGCGCCGGCGGTAGCGACGCGCCGCCCGGGTTTTGGCCGGAAATCTCCGGCGGCAGGTCGCTCAACAAAATGGCGTCGCTTTTAGCCATGACTTGCGCATGGCGCAATGCGTTTTCCAACTCACGCACATTGCCCGGCCAGTGATACTTCTCCAATGCTTTAATGACGTTCGTGGCTACGGATTTGGGTTGTTGTACGTGCTGGTCGCGAGCCAGTTTTTTCAAAAAATAGTTCACGAGCAGCGGAATGTCCTCACGCCGATCACGCAACGGTGGAATGTGAATGCGGACGACGTTCAGGCGGTAAAACAAATCTTCGCGGAATTGTTTCGTGGC
>JANWKE010000117.1 GCA_025451535.1 Verrucomicrobiia bacterium | reverse complement strand
CGATGTGCCAACCCAGGAGCTGGCCGACACCGCGCAACTCGCGTCGCTGGCCGACGAAACACCCGAAGGCCGCAGCATTGTCGTGCTCGCGAAGCAATTCGGCATCCGCGCCCGGACGATTCACGAGTTGCCGCAGGCACAATTTGTTCCCTTCACGGCGCAAACGCGCATGAGCGGCGTGAATCTCGAAGGCAAACGAATCCGCACAGGCGCGGCCGATGCGATTCGCCAGTTCGCGGATGGAAAATTGCCGGGGGACATTGAAAAAATGGTCGAAACCATTTCGCTTTCGGGCGGCACGCCGCTGGTTGTCGCGACCCAACAACGCGTGCTGGGTGTGATTCATTTGAAGGACATCGTGAAAGGCGGGCTGTCCGACCGTTTCAGGCGCTTTCGCGCGATGGGCATCCGCACGGTGATGATCACCGGCGACAACAAATTGACCGCCGCGGCCATCGCGCAGGAGGCGGGAGTGGACGATTTTCTCGCCGAGGCGAAACCGGAGGACAAACTCGCCTTGATTCGCCAGGAACAGCAAGGCGGCCGGATGATTGCCATGATTGGCGATGGCACGAACGACGCGCCCGCGCTCGCCCAGGCCGACGTCGGCGTGGCCATGAACACCGGCACCCAGGCCGCCAAGGAAGCCGGCAACATGGTGGACCTGGATTCGAACCCGACGAAGCTGCTCGAAATCATCGAAATCGGGAAACAACTGCTCATTACGCGCGGCGCGTTGACGACGTTCAGCATCGCCAACGACGTGGCGAAATACTTTGCCATCATCCCGGCGATGTTGATGGTGACGTTTCCTGTCATCGCCCCGCTGAACGTGATGCACCTGCACAGCCCGGACAGCGCGATTTTAAGCGCGGTGATTTTCAACGCGCTCATCATCATCGCGCTGATTCCGCTGGCGCTGCGCGGCGTGAAATTCCGTCCATTGGGCGCGGTGCAAATCCTGCGCATCAACCTGCTGATTTACGGCCTGTGGGGCGTCATCCTGCCGTTTATTGGCATCAAACTCATTGACGTGATCATCGCCGGTCTGCATCTGGCATGAAAACGAAATCTGTAGGAGCCGAGGTAACGAGGCTGAAAAATGAGACTCCTGACATCGTCTCCTGCAAAAATTAATTTATGAAAAAACTCTTTGCTGAATTCGGCCGCTCGTTGATGGCGACATTGTTCTTTGCCGTGATCTTGTGCGGCCTGTATCCGCTCATCGTTTATGGCGCGGCGCGATTGCTGTTCCCCAACCAGGCCAACGGCAGCCTGCTGGTGGACAAATCCGGCGCAGTGCGTGGCTCGGCGTTGCTCGCGCAGAATTTCACCGGCGCAAAGTATTTCCATCCGCGGCCATCGGCAGCAGGCGCGAACGGCTACGACGCCACCAGCTCCAGCGGCAGCAATCTTGGCCCGACTTCGTCCAATCTGGTTGCCAATCTCACGCAAAACATTGCGAATTACCGTGGGGAGAACGGTCTCACGACAAACACCCTGGTCCCGGCCGACGCCGTGACCGCTTCGGGCAGTGGCCTGGATCCGGATATCAACCCGGAAAACGCCGCTCTGCAAATCCCGCGCGTGGCCAGGGCGCGCGGGCTGTCCAAAGAACAATTGCGCAAGCTCGTCCGACAAAATACCCGCGATCGCGATTTCGGCATTTGGGGCGAGCCACGGGTAAACGTGATGACGTTGAACTTCGCGCTCGACCAGTTGTCACAAAAATAGTTTCTTTGCGGCGTGGAACCGCCCGCGATTGAACGGTTGAAGCCGGAGGATTTCCTGCGGCTCATCGAAAAAAGCCGGCTGGGAAAATTAAAGATTTATCTCGGCCACGCTGCGGGCGTCGGCAAAACCTACGCGATGCTCGAGGAAGCGCATCGCCTCAAAAAGGCGGGCGTGGACGTGGTCATCGGCTGGGTCGAAACGCACGGGCGCAAGGAAACCGAGGCGCTGCTGGAGGGCCTCGAAATCATTCCGCGCAAAATGGTCGAGCACAACGGCCGGATGGTCGAAGTGCTCGACGCGGACGCCATTTTCAAACGCTATCCGACGGTTTGCATCATCGACGAACTGCCGTTCACGAACGTCGCCGGCTCGCCCCATCCCAAGCGTTATCTCGAGGTGCATGATCTGTTACTCACGGGCATCAACGTCATCACGGCGCTGAACATCCAGCACCTTGAAAGCCTGCATGACACCGTATTGCGCGCAACGGGCGTGGACGTACGCGAGCGTGTGCCGGACCGTTTTGTGCTGGAGGCGGACCAGGTTGTGAACATTGACCTGACGGCCGAGGAATTGCGTGAGCGGTTGAAGCTGGGAAAGATTTATCCCGCCGACCGCGCTGCCGCCGCGCTGGAGAATTTTTTCACCGAAGAAAACCTGAACGAATTGCGCGAACTGGCCCTGCGTGAAACCGCGGCGGCACTCGACCAACGCGCGCGCCCCGGTGCCAGGCCAAAACCGGATGTCAGCGAAAAAATCGCCGTTTTTATCAGCACCAATCCTGTCACGACGGCAAAACTTCTGCGTACGGCGTCACGCATCGCGGGGCGGTTGAATCGCGAATGGATCGCCGTTTATGTGCGCCGTAAGAAAGAGGATCCAATGAACATTCCATCGGATTTGCAGCGGAAGTTCATGCAAAACATCCAGTTGGCGACGGAACTCGGCGGCCAGGTCACGGTTTTGGAAAGCGAAAATGTATGTGAAGCCCTGTTGAAGTTCTGTCGGGAAAACGATGTCCACCTGGTGGTGCTGGGCACGACGGAACGGCGCTGGTGGCAGTTCACGAGCCCCAATGTATTGCAATTTTTCCTGCACCACGCACCGGGCATTGACTTGCACATCGTGGATCCGAATGGCTGAAGTAAACTCCTGACTGAAACATGAACATAGGCGAATGGTTCGTTGCGGTGAAAAACCTGGCGATTGGCCGGTCGCGAAATTTTTATGACACAAAAATGTTTCATAAAACGTCGCTGATTGCGTTGTTTGCGTGGGTTGGCCTGGGGGCGGACGGTTTGTCGTCGTCGTGCTACGGCCCGGAGACGGCATATCTTGCCCTGGGGAATCACACCTTTCTGAGCCTGTTTGTCGCGGCAGCGACCATGATTACCATCGTGGTCATTTGTGCGAGCTACTCGCAAATCATCGAGGCGTTTCCCGGCGGTGGCGGCGGGTATGTGGTGGCGAGCAAGCTGTTGTCACCGACGGTGGGCGTCGTTTCCGGCTGTGCGTTGATCGGGGATTACATTCTGACGATTGCCATCAGCGTGGCCAGCGGCACGGACGCGATGTTCAGCCTGTTACCGGAGAGCTGGCAGGGATACAAAACGGCATTTGCCGCAGTGGGTATCGGCCTGCTCACGCTGCTCAATTTGCGTGGGGTCAGGGAATCGGTGCTGGTGTGGGTACCGGTGTTTTTTCTCTTCGTCCTTTCCTACGCCGTCGGCATTACTTACGGCATTTTCGCGCACGCCAGTGCCCTGCCCAATGTCGTCCACGGGCTGGTGTCTGACGTGCACACGGATTATACCCAGATCGGTTTGTGGGGGCTCATTGTGGTGGTCCTGCAATCCTACAGCATGGGGGCGGGCACCTACACCGGCATTGAGGCGGTCAGCAATAGCGTGTCCGCCTTGCGCGAACCGCGCGTCCAAACGGGCAAACGGACGATGGTTTACATGGGCGCGTCGCTCGCGCTGGTGGTTGGCGGTTTGCTGCTGGCGTATCTGCTCTTCCAGGTTCAGCCGCAGGAAGGCAAAACGTTGAACGCAGTGTTGTTTGAACAAATTGTTTCATCCTGGCCACCGGTGCTGGCACAGGGATTTGTGATTGCTGCCCTCGCTTCGTCGGCCGCCCTGCTGTTCATCGCGGCCCAAACCGGATTTCTGGGCGGCCCGCGCGTGCTGGCCAACATGGCGGTGGACCGCTGGATGCCTACGCGCTTTGCGTCCCTCAGCGACCGGCTCGTGACGCAAAACGGCGTGCTGTTGATGGGCGTGGCGGCACTGGCAGTGGTGTTTTTCACCCGGGCGGCCGTGAGCATCCTGGTGGTGCTTTACAGCATCAACGTCTTCATCACCTTCACGCTCTCGCAACTGGGCATGGTGCGTCACTGGTGGTTCGAGCGCCGGCGCCAGCCGGCCTGGAAAAGGAAACTGTTCTTGAACGGTTTCGGGATGCTCCTGACCGGCGGCATTTTGATTTCGCTGTGCGTCGTCAAGTTTTCCGAAGGCGGCTGGGCGACGATCCTGGTCACCGGATTGTTAATCGCCGCGGCTTTTTGGATCAAACGCCATTACAAGCGGACGCAACGCCAACTACAACGGCTCAACGAACTCGTCACGGCCGCCAATCTGGACCGGGACAGCACCACCGACAGAAGTTCCGAAGTGAAATGCGATCCGAACGCACGGACCGCCGTATTTCTGGTCAACGGCTTCAACGGACTGGGTCTGCACACGCTGCTGGCGGTGATCCGGATGTTCCCGAAGGTTTATCAAAATTTCGTCTTTTTGCAGGTGGGCGTGCTGGATGCCGGCAATTTCAAGGGCGTTCGCGAAGTGGAAAACCTTCGCGAACACTCACGCCGCGAGGTGGAACGTTATCTCAGTTACATGCGCCGGCAGGGGTTTTACGCCGAGGCGCACTTCGGCATCGGCACGGATGTGGCAGACGAAGCGGCCAAACTCTGCGAGGAAGTCGCCCACCGTTTCCCCCAATCTCAATTTTTCGCCGGGCAACTGGTGTTCAAGGACGAAAGCTTTCTGACGCGCTGGCTGCATAATCACGTCGTCTTTGAATTGCAGCGGCGGCTTTATCAAAACGGCTGGCCGATGCTTATTCTGCCGATCCAGGTGTGATCAGAAATCGTGCGTATCGCCCGGGCGCAGCAAATGCAGGGTTTTCCCCGCGGCCCGGAATTTTTCGACAGCGAGGCCGTGGTCGATTTTGATCGGCGGAAAGGTGTCGTAATGGACGCCAAGGATTTCGTTGCAGCGGACAAATTCCGCAGCCTTCACGGCGTCGTCCGGTCCCATCGTAAAATTGTCGCCAAGGCACAGCGCGGCAAACTTCAGTTTGGTGGATTCGCCGATGAGTTTCATGTCCAGTGTCAGTGCAGTGTCGCCGGAGAAATAAAAGTTTCCGTCCGGGCTTTCGACCACAAAACCACCGGCATTGCCGCCATTGGCGCCGTCGGGCATCGTGCTGGAATGGACGGCGCTGACGAGTTGGGCGCGACCAAAATCGAACCGGTACCCGCCCCCGTGATTCAAGTGATGAACCCGTGGGACGCCCTGCCGGAGGAGCCATTCGCCCACCTCAAAATTCGCAATCACCAGCGCTTTGGTGCGCTTGGCGATTTCCACCGTGTCACCGACGTGATCGTCGTGCCCGTGCGAAACCAGAATGAAATCCGCCCGCGCCGACTTTACGTCAATGGCTTTCGCCAATGGATTGCCGGAAATGAACGGATCGAACAGAAGCGTTTTGCCGCCCACGACAGTCGAAAAACAGGCGTGCCCGTAGTAAGTAACTTTCATTGGATTTGCCCTTTACGCGTTTACCTCAACCGGTCGGGTAAATCGTAAATCAAAAATCGCAAATCGCAAACGTCAGGCCGCCGTACTCATCTCCGGTTCCGACGTGTCAAGGAAGCCCTGCAAATGGCGGACGCGGGTCGGATGCCGCAGCTTGCGCAACGCCTTGGCTTCAATCTGGCGGATGCGTTCGCGGGTGACATTATACATCTTGCCGATTTCCTCGAGCGTGCGCTCGTAGCCGTCCAGCAAGCCGAAACGCATCTCAAGAATCTTGCGTTCGCGTTCGGTCAGCGTCGTCAACACGTCGCTCAGTTTTTCGCGGAGCAGGCTGTAGCTGGTCACTTCCGATGGATTCTCGGCCGTTTTGTCCTCGATGAAATCACCAACACTCACGTCGCCGTCGTCACCGACCGGGGCATGGAGCGACACCGGCTGTTGCGCCATCTTGAGCAGAGCGTGGATGCGCGACACCGGCATGTGCATCTCGTCGGCCAGCTCTTCCGGCGTGGGTTCGCGGCCGAGTTCCTGGGTAAGCTGTTTTTGGGCGCGCCAGAGCTTGTTCATGATTTCGATCATGTGCACCGGAATGCGAATGGTACGGGCCTGGTCGGCGATGCTGCGCGTGATGGCCTGGCGGATCCACCAGATGGCGTAGGTGGAAAATTTGTAGCCGCGGCGATATTCGAATTTCTCAACACCTTTCATCAAGCCGATATTGCCTTCCTGAATCAAATCGAGGAAAGACTGGCCGCGGTTGGTATATTTTTTGGCGACGGAAACGACGAGGCGCAAGTTGGCCTCGGCCATGTGGGTTTTGGCCTTGAGGCCGCGGTCCGCCGCGGCTTTCAATTCGCCGAAGACCTTGAGGAATTCTTCGCGGGGCATCCGCACGAAGAGTTCGAGGGTCTGGATTTTGGCGCGTTCGGCTTCGATCGCGGTGCGGCGTTCGGCGGTGGTGCGCAACCCCTCGAGGTCCTGAAGATGTCGCAGGCTCGTTTGGAATTTTTCGTGGACGTTGCCCGCCACCACGATCATCTCCTCAACGACCTTTTGTTTGTAGAAAAATTTCTGGAAGGTATCCTGCAAGTGGATGCCCATTTTCTTGAGGTCGCGTTGCAGCCTTTCCTTGCGGCCCTTCTGCAGGGCCTTTTGCCAGGCAAAATATTTCGCATCCACCTTTTGGTCGAGGGTGCGGACTTTTTTGATGAGCCGCCGCAATTCCCGCAAGTGACCCTCGCGGTTGGCGATTTTCTTGTCCACAATCACGCGGTCGAACCGTTCCTTTGGCGGTTCGGACAAAAGTTTTTCCGCAATGGCAATGTGCTCCTTGGCGGTGAAGCCAAGGCTGTAAACAATGCGCTTCATTTCGATCTCGGCTTCCTCGATGCGCTTGCAGATCTCAACCTCCTGTTCGCGGGTGAGCAATGGCACCTTGCCCATCTGATTCATGTACATGCGAACCGGATCGTCGAGAATTTCCAGGCGCGCATCCTCGTCCTGCTCTTCCTGGGACTGGGCCGGCTCGGGCTGCTTGGCGCGTTCGGCCTCCGCCTGGTCCATGACAATTTCCACGTCCAGGCTGCGCAATTTGCTGAGCAACGCATCGAGATCTTCCGGACTGAGATTGTCCGGCAACACATCGTTGATGTCGTCGTAGGTGATGTAACCATGTTCCTGCGCGAGGTGGAGCAGCGTCTTCACCGTCTCGGTCAGGTCCACGGTGGATTGGGTTGAAGCCGAAGCGGCGGCCTCGCCATTTTGCAGGCGTTTTTCGGCTTCCGCAATGGAAGTGGCCGTATGGGTCCGGTTCTTTCCATTAGCCTCCGGCGAGCGGGAAATCTCCCGACGCGCGTTGCTGGAAATGACGAAACGGCGGCGTTCCGGGGGCGTTTTGGCCCCGGCACCTCGTCTTACGTCGCGGCGGCGATTACGCCCCGCACCGTTTGGCGGCGTTGCTTTTCTATTCAGCATAAGTTATCAGACCTGCATTAACCCGTTTTGGTTCAGGAAAATTTACAAAGTTTCCACCCTACGAGTTCGCGTCGTCTTTGCACAACCCTCTCTCGCCCAATGAACTTCGGGAGACCTCTCGAACACCAGAAGACCGACGCGCCGCCACTTTAACCCCTTTCCAGACGAATTCAAGCATAATCTTATCCGGCCACGCAAAAAGGCCACGCAAAAAAACAAAAACGCTCGTAATAAGCTACGTTTTCGGTATTAATTTCAGTTCTAATATACTAAAAATGAATATTTTACGAAGATTCAAGCTTTCGATGCCACGGCAGCAATATCATGAGCAATTTGTTCACGTAATTCGGCTATGGATGCAAATTTCTTCTCTTGACGCAACTTTTCCCCGATTTCGAGTTCTAATTCCTCACCATAAAGTTCGCGGTTAAAATTCAACAAATGTGCCTCAACACGAGCAGGTTGTGTGCCGGAAGCAACGGTAGGACGGTAACCGACGTTGATGGCAGCGCGATGGCTGTGTCCCCTGATATTTGCAATGCCAGCGTAAACGCCGTTCGGTGGGAGTGCAAGGCCGAGAGTGTCGAGGTTCGCCGTCGGAAAACCCAGTTGTTGCCCTAAACGCTCCCCCTTGACGACCCGGCCGGAGATGGTATAGGGCCGTCCGAGCATCTGGCCGGCAGCGTCAAGGTCGCCGGCCAGGATGAGTTCGCGAATGCGTGTACTGCTTACGATCCGGCCATCCAACGAAACGGCGGCAAGTCCGTGGACGGTAAAACCAATTCCGCGGCCGAGCTTCGTAAGCAAAGTAATGTTACCACTGCGATGGTGGCCGAAGACAAAATCCGCTCCGACGCAAAGGCTTTGGATTTGTCCGACATCCTGTGCCAGGCTGCGGATAAATTCTTCGCCGGTCTGTCGGCTGAATTTTTCGTCAAAATGAATCAACAGCAAAGTATCCACGCCGAGCGCTTCGATCGCCCTCAATTTTTGCGGCAACGAATAAATCAGCGGCGGCACATGGTTGGGGGCGACCACGGCGTTCGGGTGCCGGTCGAAGGTAAGCACGAGGGCGGTGGCATCGTGCTGGTGCGCGTCGGCGATGGTTTGGCGGATGATTTGTTGGTGTCCCAGATGTACGCCATCAAAGAAACCAATCGCCAGGCAGACTTTGCGACCAGCGGGCTTCAACTCATTTGCGGCGTGAATGATGTTCATGGCTGCGCCAGTTTCAAAAACGGAATCACTTTTTTCTCCAGTTCCGCCGGCGTCAATTTCAAAACCTCGGCCAGCGGCGTCGTCCCGGCCACGTCAAATTTACCGGACGCGGTGCGACGGAGAGTGGCCAGGTGCGCGCCACAGCCGATTTTTTGGCCAAGCTCGTGTGCGATGCTGCGAACATAAGTACCTTTGGTACAGGCGATTCGGAATTGACCTGTCGGCTCGCGATATTCGTTAAAACGAAAATTGTAAACGTGAACCAGCCGCGGCTCGCGTTCGATTTCAATTCCCTTGCGCGCCAGTTTGTAGAGCGGTACGCCTCCTTTTTTTATGGCCGAAACCATTGGCGGGGTTTGCATCAGGTCGCCGATGAATGCCGCGGCGGCTTCGTTCAATTGGTCGAGGTTCAGCGCCGGGACAGGTCTGGTTTCGGTAACCTCGCCGTCGGCATCGTAAGAATTGGTGGCGATGCCGAATTGGATCGTGCCTTCATAGACCTTGTCATCGCCCATCAATTTTTCGGAGAGCTTCGTGCCGCGGCCGAGCACAATGACCAGCAGGCCGGTGGCGTTCGGGTCGAGCGTGCCGCAATGGCCGACCTTCCTGATGCCGAACCGGCGGCGAATCGCGTCCACCACGTCGTGCGACGTGGGGCCGGGGGGCTTGTCAATGAGAATGGCGCCGTCGAACGGGGAGAATTCTTGCATGAGCAGTCACCTGGCGGAATTCAGGGCGCGCTTGACCGCGGCAATCACCTTGCGTTGCACCGAGAGCGGCTTGCCGGGGATGCGTGCGCCGGCGGCCGCCGGGTGGCCGCCACCGCCAAATTGCTCGGCAATATCACTCACGTTGACCCTGTCACTTTTGGACCGGAGGCTGATGCGCGTCAGTTCCGGCTCAATTTCCTCAAAGACGCACGCGACCACGACCGGTTCAATGTCGCGGATATGGTCAATGAGCCCCTCGGTGTCGTCGCTCGCGGCGCCCGTGCGGGCAAAATCGCTTTTCTTGAGCCAGAACCACGCAATCCGATCGTTGTGCGTCAACCGGAACCGGCTGTAAATGTGTTTGAGCAGCCGCGCGCGGGACAAAGGATACGATTGGTAAACTTCGTCGCAAATCCTGGTCAGGTTCGCGCCGCGCGTGACCAGTTCCGCGCCGACGTGAAACGTACCGGGCCGCGTCGTGGCATATTGGAATGAACCGGTGTCGGTGGAGACGGCCGTGAAGAGACAGTCGGCAATCGGTTTGGTAATGGGCCAGCGCGCCACCTTGAGCAGGCGATAAATCAACTCGCCGCAGGAAGGCTCGCGGGCCGAAACCCAGTTGATGTCGCCATAGCGTGTATTGCTTTCGTGGTGGTCAATGTTAATGAGGATTTTCCGGTGCAGGACGCACTGGCCGGCCTTGCCCAAACGCTCCAGGCTCGCGCAATCCGTGGCAATGACGCAGTCGAACTTCATGCCGCGCCTGGGTTTTTGAAAAAGCTCCTTGTCGTTGAGAAATTTATATTTCTGCGGAACGGAATCTTCGTTCCAGCAGTACACCTTTTTACCTTCGTTTTGCAGGGCCAGGGCCAGGCCAAGTTGTGAGCCGACACAATCGCCGTCCGGCCGGATATGCCCGACCACACAGAGGTTTTTGCTGTCGCGCATCGCGTCCAGAATGCGGTCAATGATTCCAGGATAACTTTTCACATTTAATCGTTGTCAGCTTCCGGCGTGGTTTTTTCCAGTTCCTCGATAATTTGCAGCACGCGGTTGCCACGCCCGATGGATTCGTCGAAGGCAAATTTCAGCTTCGGCGTGTATTTCAGCACCACGGCGCGTCCCATCAGGCCCTGCAGGCGGACGCGATGGTCGTTGAGCATCTGAAAACCGCGTTTCTGCTGGTCGGGATTGCCGAGGATGCTGATGAACACCGTGGCGGATTTGAGGTCACCGGCCACGTCCACGTCGTTAACGGAGATCAAACCGCATTCGCTCACGTGAAATTCGCGGCGGATGGCTTCGCCGATTTCACGCTTCAACAATTCGCGCACACGTTGGAGTCGAAGGCTTGGCATTTTCGATTAAGCACCGGGATTACGATTATGATTACGACCCGATTTAAACTCTTAATCCTGCTCTTAATCGTAATCTTAACCCCTTTGCAACGTTTCAAAATTTCATAATTTTGCCGCCACTTTCTCGACGGAATAACTCTCGATCACATCACCAGTTTGAAAATCACTGTAACCTTCGATGCGGATGCCGCATTCCATGCCGGCGCGAACCTCGTTGACCTCATCCTGGAACCGACGCAGCGATTGCGCGATGCCTTCGTAGACCACGTCCTTGCGTCGGCGCACCCGAACCTTGCCCTTGACAATGCGACCACTGGCCACCATGCAACCGGCCACCGGGGTGCCTTTGGAGAGCTCGAAGATCTGCCGCACTTCCGCCGAGCCGATGATGTTTTCCTTGACGACCGGTTCCAGCAGTCCCGCCATGGCTTCTTTGACCTCGTCGATCAACTCGTAAATAATCGCGTACAGTTTGATCTGCACGTTTTCGTGCTTGGCCTTTTCGGCGGCGGTGCTGTCCACGCGCGTGTGAAATCCGAGGATTACGGCATTCGATGCGGAGGCCAGGGCCACGTCGTTTTCCGTGATCGTGCCGACATCGCTGTGCAGAATTTCGAGCGAAACCTTGTCCGATTCGATTTTCTTGAGGGCTTCCACGATGGCCTCGACCGAACCCTGGGCGTCGGCCTTGACGACGACTTTGAGCACCTTGCTTTGTTCCGCGGCCAGCGTATCGAAGAGATTTTCGAGCGTGACTTTCTTTTCCTCCTGCCCTTCGGCCTTGGCTTCAAAAAAGCGCTGTTCGGCCAGTTCCCGGGCCGCCTTTTCATCCTCCACGACGCTGAATTCCAGTCCTGCATCCGGCACGCCGTTCAAACCCAGAACCTTCACCGCGACCGACGGGCCGGCTTCCTTGAGGCGGTTGCCTTCCTCGCTGATCAATGCGCGTACGCGACCGTAAAATTCACCGCACAAAATAATGTCGCTGACCCGCAGTGTGCCCTTGCGCACGAGCACCGTCGCGGTTGGACCGCCCGGTTCGACACCGGATTCAATCACATTGCCCTTGGCGCGGCGGTTGGGATTCGCCTTCAACTCGAGCAACTCAGCCTGGAGCAAAACCATTTCCAGCAATTTGTCTATGCCTTGTTTCGTGAGGCCCGATACATCCACGAAAATCGTGTCGCCGCCCCAGTCGTCCGGTACCAGCCCCTTGTCCTGCAACTGCTGGCGGACTTTCAGCGGATTCGCGTTGGGATGGTCAATCTTGTTGACCGCCACCAGAATGGGAACTTTGGCCGCCTTCGCGTGATTAAGGGCTTCAATGGTTTGCGGCATGACACCGTCGTTGGCCGCCACGACAAGCACGACGAGGTCGGTGACGTTGGCGCCGCGGGCGCGCATGGAACTGAACGCCGCGTGGCCGGGTGTGTCGAGGAACGTAATTTGTGCCAGCTCGTTTTTGCGTTCCGGATGCGGTACGGAAATCGTGTAAGCGCCGATGTGCTGCGTGATGCCGCCCGCCTCGCCCGCTGCCACGTTGGCCTTGCGGATGACGTCCAGCAAGGTGGTTTTGCCGTGGTCAACGTGGCCCATGATGGTCACGACCGGTGCGCGTGGCTTGAGATCCTCCGATTTGTCCTCGACGTCGAGTTCGACCTTTTTGACGGGGGCATGGACTGCGCCGCCGCCGCGTTCGCGTTTTTCCACCTCGAACCGGAAACCGTATTTCGCGCAAAGTTGCTGCGCGATCTTCTCATCGATGGCCTGGTTGACGTTGGCGAAAACACCCAGCTCCATCAGATCGGCGATGATCTTGAACGGCTTCTGCTTCAACTGTACGGCCAGTTCGCGCACGACAATCGGCGGCTTGATGACAATGATTTCGCCGGTCTCCGGCGCGACAAACCTGGGCGCCGCTGCGGCGGACGGGCTGGGTGCTCTGGGGGCGGGTTTCGGTGCGGCGGGCGCGACACCGGGCCTGCCCGAACGGGTAAAGCGGGTTGTTCCCGTGCCGGCGGGCTTGGGCGACGGTTTGCCGTGACCCGGCACTTTGGGGGCCGGCCTTTGCGGCAGTTGAATGAACCCGACCTTCTCACCAATCTTCGGTCCCACCGGCTTGGGCGGCGGCGGTGGTGGGGCTTCAACCACGGGTGGTGCCACAACGGCCTTTACCGGTTCGGCTTTGATTTCCGGTTTTGGCTCCGGCGGCGGTGCCTTGATGATGACAATTTTTTCCTCGGCTGGCGCCGCCTTGGGCTTTTCCACCGCGGGTGGCAGGGCGAATTTGGCGGCAACCTCGGGATGTTCCTTGAACAGTTCCTCTTCCAGGAACTCGGCGCTGATTTTGTCAAGCGAGCTGGACGGGACCTTCGCGGCGGCAATGCCCAGTGACTTGGCCTTGGCGAGAATCACCTTGTTCTCCAGACCGAGCTTTTTCGAGATGTCGTAAATCCGAACGGGCATAAATTTTCAACATCGCCGACCGAACTGTGCGAATCGCCTTCATGGCTCAAAGCACGCAAACAAATGCTGTTTCGGTCTGCGTCATAAATCTTAACTGTTCACTCCGACACCGGTGTCGGGGTTTACCGGCGTTTCGCCGACCTTCAAGGTGCGGCGTTCCGCCTCGGCGTGCGCGGCCTTCAAAATCTCCGCCGCGTGCTCGCCGACCTGGGGAACGCTGCTTAAATCGGCTTCATCCGCCTGCAACAAATCTTCGAGCCGGGTGATGCCGGCGTGGACGAGCGCATCGGCCTGTTCCCGCGAAATTCCCGGAATCGCCGCCAGCAATCCGACGGCCTCGGCAACCTTTTCTTCAAAACCCTTGGTGACGACGACTTCAGCATCGATGTCCACTTCCCAACCGGTGAGCTTGGCTGTCAACCGCGCGTTCTGTCCGCGTTTACCGATGGCCAGGGAAAGCTGGTCCTCGCTCACCAGAATCTTGACGCGTTTCCCGGCTTCATCAATCTCAAAGCTCTTGAGTTTGGCGGGCGCCAGCGCATTGGTGATGAACGTGCGGACGTCCGGCGACCACGGGATGACGTCCACCTTTTCATTGTTAAGTTCGCGGACGATGTTCTTCACGCGTTGGCCGCGCATGCCGACGCAGGCGCCCACGGGGTCCACTTTGCTGTCGCGCGAATAAACCGCCATCTTGGTGCGGAAACCCGGCTCGCGCGCGATGCCTTTGATCTCAATCGTGCCGTCGTTGATTTCGGACACTTCCAGCTGGAACAGCTTGATAACAAACCGCGGATCAGCGCGGGACAAAATGATTTCCGGCCCGTGCGGTCCCTGTTCGACGGCCTTCACGTAGGCGCGAATGCGCTCGCCCACCTGGTATTCCTCGGTCGGCACCCGCTCGCGATTGGGCAATAATGCCTCGTATTTGCCGAGGTCCAAAATCACGTCCGACCGCTCAAACCGCCGCACCGTGCCGCTGATGATGTCGCCAACGCGGTCCTTGAACTCGGTAAAAATCAGCGCCTTTTCGGCCTGGCGGATTTTCTGCATGAGCGCCTGTTTGGCGTATTGGGAGGCAATGCGGCCAAAACCGGTCGGCGTCACTTCTTTTTCAATTTCATCGCCGGTTTGGGCATCGGGTTTGATACGCCGGGCGTCAAAAACGGAAATCTGGTCGTGCTGTGAAATGACGCGGTCGGAGACGATGAGTTTGGCAAAAGCCTTGATGTCGCCGTTCTTCTGGTCAATCTCGACGCGCAATTCGCGGGCCGGGCCGACGGCCTTTTTGGCGGCGGACAGCAGGGCATCCTGGACAGCGCCGACCAGGACATCACGGTTGATGCCCTTTTCGCGCTCCCAAAATTCCAAAACTGCCAGAAAATCAGCGTTCATAGACTCGACACGGCGTTCCCACCGGGGGAACAAAAAAGTCGGAGATTTAGGTCTTCCGACTTTCGCACGCTGGATGAACCAGCAAACTTTACCGCTCTTGAACTAAAAGTTTAGTTTTTTGTCCCGGAACCGTCAAGCGCAAAGGAACCCGCATAAAATCAGGGCAAAATCGCGCTTGCGCGGGAAAATTCCGGCAGCAGCACAAAATGGCCAGGGGGAGGATTTCGCTCAATCCCGCGCCCGGCGGCACGAAATCGAGGACGCTCATGAGCCCCGTACCCCGGTTAAACCGGCTGAACGACAAGGCAAAGCCCAATTTAACGACTACGGCGTTGAATTTGGACAGGACAGGGGGTGGAAATTGAATTCACCCACTGTTCGTAGTCGGAGCTGGGGCCAAACGATTCGATCAGTTGCCTCAACGAAGACAGTACCTGTTCATAATGGCCCTGCCTGGAAACGTCGGCATCCTCCATTTCTCGCGAGAGCGCCCCATACAAGGTTATCAACTTGAATTGCCGCAGATTCCTGCGCGAAACGTTGGGTGTTTTGTGATGTGGTTTCCGTTCAGATTTAAAATAGAGTTTAAGGCGGTTCTTCATGATGGATGAATGAAGCAGGGCGCATTCCAACTCCGGATCAAAACACCGCCCGACGGTTTTATCGGCAACCTTGGGCTCGAGGGAGTTAAGGCTGCCAACCGGAACCGAGGACTCGAACCACTCATGAAGCTAATCGATGCGAATGGATAAGAAGTCTGAATCCCAAAGGGATTTTTCTTATCCAGCACGCTGTGGCGAAGCTGCGCCGGATAACGATGAAACAGAATCACGCCCTCAACGGGGTTTTACTGGTCGGGTCCGCCGGTAAAGGACGGTGGGGCGTCGGAGGGGTTGCTGCCCCAATTCATGTTCGGCGTGGTGGACAAAGTGTAGGTAAGGTTTCCACCTCGCGCCATGTCGGAGTAGCGCAGCCATGGTTTGCTCCAAGGCTGGCCGTTCACGGTCAGGCTTTGGACGTAAGGCGCGTCAGCAGCGGCGCCGTTGCCGATAATGGTCATGTCGCCGTCCGGCAGGTGGAACACGGCTTTGGAGAACAACGGGCTGTCCAGCACCAGCACGTCGGAGCCGGGCAGTTCGGGATACATGCCGAGCGCGGCGAAGACGTACCACGACGACATTTCGCCCAGGTCATCGTTGCCGGGATAGCCGCGCGGGGCGGCGGAAAAGAGCCGCGTCAGCGACTGGCGCACGACGTTTTGCGTTTTGTACGGTTGTCCCAGGAAACAATATTCCCATGGGGTTTCGAGGCAGGGTTCATTGCCCAAATACGCATAAACGGAATTCACGCCGGCATTCAACCCGGTGAAAAATTGGTCGAGGCGCGCGGCGGCGGTTTGCGGGCCGCCCATCAATCCAAAAAGTGTCTTCAGGTTGAACGGCACCATCCAGAGATACTGGGCGGCGGTCCCTTCCACATAAGCCTGATTGCCGTCATACCCTTCAACGTCGGGGCGGAACCCGGGCGCCCAGGAACCGTCGCGCCGGCGCATCTCCAGGAAGCCGCTCGCCGGATTGAAGTGATTGGTCCAGTTCTGTGCGTGGCGCAGGAGCAGGGCGCTGTTGGCGTCGTCGCCCAGTGCCTTGGCGAATTGCGACAGGGCGAAGTCGGCGGAGGCATATTCTTCGGTCATGGAAACGTTGCCGTAACCGCCTCGTTGATACTCCGGCACGTAGCCCAGTTTGAGGTAATCAGCCAGCGCGTCG
>JANWKE010000116.1 GCA_025451535.1 Verrucomicrobiia bacterium | reverse complement strand
TCAAGGATAGATCAAGCGATAAAACATGGTACTGCTGCCAGTGCTGTTGGTGACGAAGTTGTGATTGGCAACGGTCAACGGGAAGTTGGTGACGGCATTCCAGTTGGCGGGTGACAGGCTGGTGGTTGCCTGCAACCGGAAGGTGTTGGTCGGCACCGGCCAGCTCAACACCCGGTTCTGACCGGCGCTGGTAATGGTCAAAGACGGGATGGTGACCTGCGCAACGTGGCCAACGCGGATGGTGTAATTGTAGGTGTCGGAGACGTAGATGTTCCCAAAGGAATCCAGCGCAATGCCAAAGGGGAAGTTGAAGCCGGCGGCGGTATAGAAACCGTCCGCGGAACCATAACTACCGGCGAGGGTGGTGACGGCACCGTTGGTGGAGATGATGCGAATGAATCCGTTGTTGCCCTCGATGGTGTAAAGGTTGCCGACGGAATCGCAGGCCAGGGCATAGAGATCGCTGAAGAGGGCATTGGTGCCCTGTCCATCGTTGCTTCCAAAATTGCCGGCCTGACCGGCAATCGTGGTGACGACCCAGTTGGTTCCGGTGGAATCTTTGGTGAGTTTGCGCACGGTGTAATTGACGGAATCGGCCACGTAAACATTGCCCGCCGGATCGCAGGCCAGCCCGGCCGGTGAATTGAAACGAGCCTGGCGGTTGGTGCCGTCGCTGCTGCCGGATTGGCCGGGCATCCCGGCGATGGTGGTGACCGCCCAGTTGGCAGTGGAGCCGATGCGGGTAAGTTTGCGGATGACGTTACTGCTGTTATCCGACACGAAGACATTGGTGAAGCTGTCAACGGCGATGCCCCAGGGAGCGGAGAACACGGCCGTAGTATTGGTGCCATCCACCCAACCCGCGGCGCCCGAACCGGCCAGAAGAGTGACGGTGCCGCCGGGACTTACACGCTTGATCTGGTTGTTTCCGGAATCGCAGACGTACAAATTCGTGGCGGCATCCATGGCGAGGCCTTCGGGACCAAAAAAGGTGAAGGCGGGGACAAAATTGGTTACGGTGCCGGTAGCAGTGATTTTCCGAATCGCGCCGTCCACGTATTGTGCCACGTAAATGTTGCCGGCAGGGTCACAGACAATTCCCCAGGGAAAATCGAAGGTGGCATTGGTTCCGATGCCGTTGGCGTTGCCCTGGTTTCCCACCTGTCCCGCCAGAGTGGAGATGACCAGGGCGGCATTGACGGTCAACAATGCCGGCGGAGCACTGGTTGCCATCCCCTGGCTGTTGGCAGCCACGCAGCGGTAAAGGTCTCCGGAGAGGCTCAAGGCAGTGAGTGTCGCGGCCAGATTGGTGGTGGTGGCGCCGGCGAAGGTGCTGTTGTTGGATACCGGAATCCAATTCGTGCTGCCGGCGGCCTCGCGCTGCCATTGATAGGTCGGCGCGGGGTTGCCGCTCGCGGTGGCGCTGAAGTTGACGGTCTGGCCCAGAACGCCGGATTGATTGCCGGGCCCGAGCGTGAAGGTCGGGGCAAGGGGCGGAGCGGTGCCGAAGGTTATCTGGACATCCCGATATTCATTGGGCGGTGTGCCGCCCCGGTCCAGCGGATGAATGGTGACGCCCTGGCCGCTGGCGGCCGCAACGTCGGTAAAAATGCCGCCGACATAGAGTCCCGCATCCTGGTCACTGGTGCCGGGGGTGTTCATGTCCAGCAAATCGCTCTGGCGCGTGTAGTTATAGCCCCATTGCACATAAACGCCATTGGTCATGGAGTTGTTATTGGTGAAATCGTCGCGGCAGGAGATCCAATAGTTGTAGTTGCCGTCCTTGACAATCTTGAGCGCGAGCATTTCGCCGGGGGCGGCGGCATGGTTGTTCTGGTCAAAGGCGTAAATACGATAGGTGCCGTTGGAAGTGACGGGGATTACCTGCGAATCAGAAACCCAACCCAGGATATTTTTAAACCAGGGACCGAAATCCGTCCCGAGGTTGTTCGCATTGTTGGCGCCCATGGTGTCATAGTCGTCGCCGTATTCGGTGTCCACGCCGGACGGGCTGATGGGATTGCCGTCGCTGACCTGCCAGAGGTTCGCGTGGTAAAGACCGTAGGTGTGTCCCAGCTCGTGGGCGATGACGCGGAAATCAAATTCGCCGTTGCACCAGACGCGGGGACCGCCGACATCGGCCAGGCCGCCGTAAGTAATTTGGGAACTGGCGATGCTGCCCAGGCTGGCAAAGAACACGATGATGCGGTCGTAGTTGGCGATGGTGTAATTGGCGGCGGCGGCGTTTTCGGCGTCGGAATGCAAGGTGTCGTTGAAACCGCCGGTGGCGTAATAAGCCGCCGTCTGCGGCATGCGATAAACCAAAGTCGTCACGGTATTCGTCAGCGAGGTGAGGCCATAGGAACTTTTGATGTAATACGGGGCGATTTGGGAATCGGCAAGATTTTGAACCGTGGCGGCAGAAAAACCTTCAGGCGCGCCGGGGAGGTCGGAAAAGTCAACGCGGATGACCAAAACATTTTTTCCGCCGGTGGTCCACGCCGTGGGCGGATTGGGTTGCGGGGTTTTGGGTTCCGCCAGCACGGCGTCATTGTCCAAAGTGATGCCGCTCAAGGGCACACCGTATTGGCTGACGCCGCCAAGGCGTTGTCCGAAGACATGTGCCTGATAAATTCGAGTGCCGAGGCGCACAAAGCGGCGCAGCGGTTCGACTTGCGGCCCGCCCCTGGCGGCCATGGCTCCTTCCACAATAAAATCACCGGTGGTGTTGAAAGGCGTTTCCAACTCACGCTGGATTTCCGGCGGCAAATCGGCCGGATTCGTCAGGGAGCGACTCAAGGCGAGGGCCGCCCGCGGATCGGATTCGATCAACGATTTCAGCAGGGCGCGGCGTTGGCGGGCGGCGGTGACGCCATCGGCCACCATGGCGGATTGGACCCGGGGATTGGGCTCGGCCCGGTAGCGCTCCGCCCAATGGGAAAACGTACTGGCGGGCGACGACGGATTTTGGGCATGAACTTGATAAATGAGCGGGGTCAGGAGAATGGCGATGGCACCCCAAATTGCCATTAACGGTTTATAGGGTTTATTTGCTGGCCTCATGGCGCTGAGGGTGAAAGTTGATAGAGGGAACTGCAATAAAAATTTGTTTATTTGAAAGAGCGGTATTCGATGGAGATGGCAGATGGGGCCGGGAACCGGAGGTCGGAGGTCGGAGGTCGGAGGTCGGAGGTCGGAGGTCAGAGGTCGGAGCACAGACATCAGAAGGAAATCGGCGTCTATCTGCGGTTATCTGCGGTTAAAAAGTAGTTGAGTGTTGAGAGTCAGAACGGCTCGCGAGGACGCTCGCCCCACCTTTTGCGCCTTTTTGCGGCAAAAAAATCCGCGTTCATCCGCGTCCATCTGCGGTTAAATGCTCTGCGTTCTCTGCGTCCATCTGCGGTTGAAAAGTATTTGTGGATTTTGCGTGATTCGCGGTTTACTCCGGTTTGCCGGCTTCGCCCGCCTCCGTGAACCGGATGATGGAACTTCGGGAAACAAAAACGATTTGACCGTTCTCCGGTTCCAGTTCCACGTATCCTGAAAGCGTGTCATACGGCGACCTTGGGAACAGGTGTTTGATGCCTTTGAATCGAACATTGCGATAGATCGTCACGCCCTGGCTCCGGTCGGTGCAATGGACATCGTAACGCTTGCTGGTGTCCACGGGTTCACCCTGCGGCGGAGGCGCAGTTCGAAGTTCGGGGTTCGGAGTTCGGAGTTCGGACATCGAAGTTGGGAGTTCGGAACGAGGGATTTGCCCGCCCGCGGCAGGTTCGAAATTCGGATCGAGTTCTTTCAGGATTTCCTGTCGCGTCTTTTCAAGCTCCAAACCAAGGCTTCTCAATACCCCGGCAGCGACACCCTCGCCTTCACGGAGCAGGCCAAGGAGAATATGTTCGGTTCCAACGTAGGTATGGTTCAATGCTCTGGCTTCCCTCCTAGCGAAATCGAGGACTTTCATCGTCCGCGGCGTGTAGGGAATCTTTCCAATCATTTTGTGGCCCACACCGGCGCCCACCAGTTTTTCGACTTCAGCGCGGACCGTTTCAAGGTTAACCCCCATTATTGCCAGAACGTTCACGCTGACGCCTTGTCCAAGTTTGGTTAATCCCAGAAGCAGATGTTCGGTGCCGAGGAAATTGTGGCCGAGGCGGTCGGCTTCCTTGCGCGCAAGGGCGATCACCTGTAGGGCGCGAGGGGTAAAATTATTAAAAGATTTGTCAAACGGCGGCGTGCTTGATCCAGCCGATACCGGTTCTGGTCCGCCGAAGATTTGTTGCAGGGTGGGCGCTGTCTCCGCTGGCGGCGCGGTCAACTTTTTCCAGAATGATTTAAACCAGTTCATCGGTGGATGACTGATGTTTTCTTTCGACCAGCTATGACGCAATATTGCATCCGCATCCTCGGAGTGACAAGTGACAAGTGGCAGGTGACAAGGAAGGCCAAAGGCTGAAGGTTAAAGAAAACATCGATCATTCAACATTCAAAATTCAACGCCGAACATCGAAGTCGAAACGGCTCGCGAGGACTCTTCCACCCTCCGTCCCGATTAATCGGGACTGCGGAGAACGGGAGGGGGGGAAATCTGCGTTCATCTGCGGTTGAAGGCGGAAATCAACAGGAGGTAACGGAGTGAACGGAGGTTTTTGTCTCGGTTTCCTCTGTTTCCTCCTGTGAAAAAACGGCTCGTCAGGACGCTCGCTCCATCTTTCGTTTGCTTAGCGTATTCGCGGTTCGCCTTCGCGTCTCTGCGTTTCAAATCCGTTGCGCGACAGTGGCGCGGTGTGACAGGGCGCTGAGCCAGCATGGCGCATCCCGGGCGAGGTGCGTTCATGGATTTTAACCGAAATGCTGCCAAAATGCCCAAATGTGCCCGTGGCATTTCTGGTGCTGGAAGGATTCGCCGCGTCAAGCGGCTTGCTGAATGAGATGGGCCGAGATGGTCTTGAGCTGATCTCTTTTGGCAATAACCAAAACGAAAGGATTCTATGTTTAAACATTTTAGAGCTTTGGGTATTGCCGGATTAACCACGCTCAGTGCCAGTCAACTCGCGCTCGCCGGGCCGGATAGCGTCCTGTGGTCGCAGAATAAAGAGCAGGGTGAAGTCATTGTTTCAGGAATCAAAGTGGCCGCCCGCACCATCAGCCGGCTCAATCAGCAGCGCCCCCTGGTGCGATTCACCAACCACGAAGTCGGCGGCGCGGCCCTCGTTCCTTTGTTGCCATATGCGGCGGATGACCGATGCTCGCCCGATTTTGATCCGGCTCCATTCCACACCGGAAAAGGCAGCGAGGTCTGGGCGAATTTTGAATTCGTGAACGTGGATGAAAGCGACCGGGACATGCTGGCGTTTGCCATCAAGGCCGACAAGCCCGGACGCAAAGACCGTTTCCGGGTGGACCACGACATCGGCTGTGGTCATGCGGGAAACAAGCCCGGCTTGTGCGCCCTGATTTCCCCGCCGACGGAGGGGGATTATGGGTATTATTTCCTGGACCGGGGCATCCTGAAAACCGATGAGCTTCTGCATCGGAATCCCGGCGCGGCGATCAAGATAACCATTTCCAGCCACGCACGCGGTCCCGTGGGTTGAGGCGGGAGGGCAGAGGGCAGAGGTCGGAGGGCAGAGGTCGGAGGTCGGAAGGCGGAGGGCAGAGGTCGGAGGTCGGAAGGCGGAGGGCAGAGGTCGGAGGTCGGAAGGCGGAGGGCAGAAGTCGGAGGACAGAGGGCAGAGGACGGAGATCGGAGTTGGGAAACGGCAGAAGTGTTACCCATGTCCTGAAACACCTGTTACCCATCTCTTGACAACTGAACACCGGCGAGCCGTCCCTGCCTTTGTCTCTTTGCGCTCTTTGCGCAATCTGCCGCCAAAGCCCTCTGCGCCCCTTACGTTTCCGCCGGTTACCCTCAAAAATTCTTGACAAGTCATACTTATTTTGGTAGCAAGTTTGCCTGTTCTTTGCTCAGCCGGCTTTAACTCCGGCCCGTGGAACGGAAGACCCAAAAATTATACCGGAAGGAACCGTATGAATCTCAGCTTCAAGTCATTGTTTCCCTTTGCCTGTTTTTTATTGGGCACGGCGGCGTGTGCCAGGGCTGCATTACCGCAGCCGCAGAATCTGTTCGCCGCGGATTTCTACAGCGGAGCCATCTATGACATTGCGCCCGGCGGCGCACTCAGCACCTTTGTCTCCGGGCTGGGCCCGGATGAACCGGTGGGACTGGCCTTTGACAGCGCGGGCAATCTCTTCGTGGCGAACTTAAACAGTTGGAACGTCACAAAAATTACGCCGGGTGGCGTGCAAAGCACTTTTGCTTCCGGGCTGGGCGCCCCCTGGGGAGTGGCCTTTAACAGCGCCGGCAATTTGTTCGTCTCCAGTTATCTCAATGGCGTTATCTATGAATTCACGCCCGGCGGTGTGCAGAGCACCTTCGTCTCCGGGTTGAGTAATCCGGAGGGACTGGCCTTTGACAGCGCGGGCAATCTGTTTGAAACGGATTATGGCACAGGTAGCGTCATCGAAATCACTCCCGGCGGCGTCAAAAGCACCTTCGCCACCGGACTGGGGGGTGAACAGGGACTGGCCTTTGACAGCGCCGGCAACTTGTTTGTGGCGGTTTCGACCAGCGGCATCATCTATGAAATCACACCGGGCGGGGCGAAAAGCGTTTTTGCCTCCGGCCTGGGCAGTCCGGGGGGCCTGGCGTTTGACAGCGCGGGGAACCTCTTCACAGGTGATGCTTCCACCGGTAATATTTATGAATTTAAAGCGGGCGGAGGTGAAAGCACTTTTGCCTCCGGGCTGGTTGAACCGGCTGGCCTGGCGTTCCAGCCCGTGCCGGAACCGAAGGCCTGGGGCTGGCTGATCCTCGGCGCCACGGCATTACTCGTTCACCGCCGCCACCATCCCCGTCCCCTGCCTGCCAACGATTAAGCCTTTTCGGAGGTCGGAGGTCAGAGGGCGGAAGAAAATCTGCGTTCATCTGCGGTTGGACTGAATTGAATTCGAGGACGCGCCGTCTTCGTTGCACTTCGCTGCGCCAAGGGACGAGGACGATTTCAAGACTTCTTCAGGAAGGTCCCTTTCTGCAGCTCCTCGAAGGCTTGCTGGAGTTGTTCCTGCGTGTTCATCACGATGGGCCCATACCAGGCCACCGGTTCCTGAAGCGGTTTGCCGGACACCAGCAGGAACCGGATGCCATCTTCCCCGGCCTGGACTTCCACGTCGTCGCCGGTGTCGAACAGCACAAGCGAACGGTTGTCCGCTTCCGTGGGCGGCGAGGTGTCGGCCCAGCCCAGACTTTCGGTGGGCACCGCCAGCGGGGCGGATGCGTTGCAAAACTTGCCGCTCCCGGCAAAGACGTAGGCGAAGGCATGGCTCGATTTCTCGACGCGCAGCCGCTTGCGTTTGCCGGGCGGCACGGTGACGTCCAGGTAGGTCGGGTCAGCGGCGATGCCTTCCACCGGACCGCGTTTGCCCCAGAAATTGCCGCAGATGATCCGGGCTTTCGTGCCGTCGTCCTCGGTGACTTCGGGAATTTCCAGCGCCTTGATTTCCTGATAGCGCGGCGCGGTCATTTTGAGCGACGACGGCAGGTTGGCCCACAACTGGAACCCGTGCATGCGGCCCAGGGGATCGCCTTTGGGCATTTCCTGGTGGATGATGCCCCGGCCCGCCGTCATCCACTGGAGGTCGCCGGGCGCGATCGCGCCTTTGTTGCCCAGGCTGTCGGCGTGCTCGACGGTGCCGGCCAGGACATAGGTGATGGTTTCGATGCCGCGATGCGGATGCCACGGAAAACCGGCGAGGTAATCGTCCGGAATGTCGTTGCGGAAATCATCGAGCAGGAGGAAGGGATCGAAGTCGGAGGTATTGCCGAAGCCGAACGCGCGGCGCAGGTGCACGCCCGCGCCTTCGAGGGTTGGCCTGGCTTTGACCAAGCGTTTGATGGGTCGGATAGACATATGGTTCTCCCCGGTTCAGTTGTTTATGGCGATGCCGGTGGGAACATGACGCGCTGACCGCGCGCTGTCAACCCGGCACAAAAAAAAGCCCAATGCTCAAGGCTCAATCCCAAAGGCAAAATCTGCGTTCATCGGCGCCCTCTGCGGTTAACGGTTCGTTGAGAGTTGAACACCGCATAGCGGGGCAGGAAGTTTGTGGTTGAAAGTCAGGACGGCCCGTGAGGATTCCCGCCCCGCCTTTGGATCTTTGCGTTTTTTCTTGTGCGATTTTTCCGGCGGCGGGCATTACCTTATAGAACATCATGACTGAAGATGCCGAACTGATAAGCCGCTATGCCGCCGACGGGTCGGAGGCCGCTTTCGCCGAATTGACCCGGCGGCATGTGGACCTGGTCTATTCCGCCGCCCTGCGGCTGGTAAACGGCAATGTGCATTCCGCCCAGGATGTCACCCAACAGGTTTTCACGGAAGTCGCCCGACAGGCGAAACGGCTGGCCCGGCATCCTGCGCTGCTGGGCTGGCTTTACACCACCACCCGGCTGATGGCATTACGGGTCAATCGAACGGAGCAAAGACGCAAGGCCCGCGAACAGGAGGCCGATACTATGAATGAACTCCTCCACAACGACGGACCGTCAGCGGATTGGAACCAGCTCCGGCCGGTGCTCGAAGATGCCATGCACGAATTGGACGACCAGGACCGCCATGCCGTCCTGTTGCGCTATTTTCAAAACAAATCCCTCAACGAAGTGGGCGCAGCGCTGAACCTGACTGAGAACGCCGCGCGGATGCGCGTGGAGCGCGCCCTCGACAAACTACGCGGGAAGCTGACCCGGCGCGGTGTCACCACCACCGCTTCGGCGCTGGGGGCGGTGATGGCCGTCAACGCCGTCCAGGCCGCTCCCGCCGGTTTTGCCGCCACGATTTCCACAGCCGCCGTCGCCGGCGGCGCTGTCCAGGCTGCCACCCTCATTGCCGCAACCAAAACCATCGCCATGACCACCATGCAAAAAACCATCGTGACCGCAGCCCTCGCCGCCGCGGTTGGAACCGGGATCTACGCCGTCCACCAGAATTCACAACTGACCGCCCAAATCCAGGCGCTCCAGCAGGCGCAGACGCCGTTGACAGCGCAAATCCAGCAACTGGAGCAGGAACGCGATCAGGCGACCAGCCAACTGGCCGCGGTGCTGAAGGAAAACGCACGGTTGAAATCCAACCCGAATGCAACCGAACTGCTGACCTTGCGCGGTGAAGTGGGGACCCTCCGGCAGCGGACCGCGGCGGATCAGGCGGATGCCTCCCGCAGCGGGCTGGCCAAAATGATGGGCGACCCGGCCATGAAGGAGTTCGTGCGCCTGGCGCAACTGGAAAAAATCAAATCCATGTTCGCCGACCTGGTCAAGGAGTTGAAACTGACCCCGGATCAAGCGGACCAATTTTACCAGTTGATCAACGACAACGCTTCCAAACACCTGGACCGGCTCACGGCGACAGGACAGACATCTTCGGGGCCGGACAACGCGGATGAGGAACTGGGCAACCAGTTGCACGCGTTGCTGGGAGATGCGGGCTTTGCCCGATTCCAGGAATACGGCGGTGAAATTCCAGCGCGGACTACGGTTTCCCTGCTGAATGCTCAACTGGGAGACAACCCGATCAGCGCCGGGCAAAATGCGCGCCTGCTTCAGGTAATCAAAGCCGAGCCGTACCATTTGACGCAAGGCATCACGGGCGCTCCCGACCAGGCTTTTCTGGGGTCCCAGGCGGACATTGATACTTTCCTGCAACAGGTGACCGAGAGCAACCAGCGCATTCTGCAGCAGGCCGGGGGTTTTCTTGCGCCCGACCAGTTGGCCGCGCTCAACACCGTCCTGGCCAAAGCCATTGACGCCCGAAAACTCCAGGCCGCCGCCTTGATTCAAAAGCATTGACGAGGGACAGGGCAACAGGCAGGGATCAAAGGCCAGAGGTCACGACAACGGAATCAGAAGAAAATCTGCGTTCATCGGCGTAATCTGCGGTTTAAACGATCCTTGCGCCTTGCACGCTTTTGTGCGGCTTTTGTGCGGCTAAAATACAAAATCAACAGAAGCCAACGCAGGGAACGAAGCCGCAAAGGCTGGTGGTGACTCATGAGCCGCTAATCCTGGCTATTAGAATCTGATTGACGCCGGAACCGGGGTTGATTATCATACGTCGACCCAATCGGCTGGAAGCCCGACAAAAATCTGTATGAGAACGGTGAAAGGAGTTTACATTCTCGCGACGCTGGTCTTTTCCAACGCAGTCCTCCCCGCATTCGCGCTGGAAAGTTCTTCAACTGACGCTGTCCCCGCCCACCCGTCCATTCCCTGGAATGCCATCGGCAGCGCCGCCGGCACACAAGCTCGTGGCGATGCCCTGACCGTTTCGGCCACCGCTGACGGCGCGCTGCTGCACTGCGCCTTTCAAAGAATGGACGGCCACGTCACCGCCGGGGGACTCTGGCTTGCCTCCACCACCACCAACTCGGACGGAGAACGTTTTCGTCTGGCTGCCACCGGTTTGGGACGGGCCGGTAAGCGAAACGGGATGTCCCTGTGCTCCACCGGGCAGGTACAGGTGACAGATTCCGTGGTGCTTTGGGAACGACCCGGGCTGACGGAGGAATACTCGGTGAGCCTGGACGGGCTGCGGCAGGATTATGTCATCGCGCACCGTCCGCCGGGGCAAGGTGACTTGCGATTGGAGCTGGCCTTGTCCGGGGCGCGGGCGGAGCCGGTGGATTACGGTGCGAAGATTATTTTGGAACGATCCCACCGCGCACTGGCCTACAACCGCCTGCGTGTGGTGGACGCAACCGGCCGGGAACTGGCCGCAAAGATGGAGGTGGTTACCGCGAGCCAATTGGCCGTAGAGGTGGACGATACGGGCGCCAGCTACCCGATACGCATTGACCCGACGTTCAGCGATGCCAATTGGGTCAGCCTGGGCACGCTTCCCGGCGCCAACGGTTCGATTTCTGCCATAGTCGAAGACCCGAACGCCGGAGTGCTTTACGTCGGCGGCGGATTTACGGTCATCGGCCCGCTGGTCACTCCCGGAGTGGCGGAATGGAACGGGAGCGCGTGGCTGCCGTTGGGCTCAGGCCTGGCGGGCGGCGTGCGGGGACTGGCCCTGGATGGCCTGGGCAATCTTTATGCGGGGGGCGGTTTCATTAACGCCGCTGCTGCCGCCACCAACGTTGCCAAATGGAATGGCAGCACGTGGTCGGCTTTGGGTCCGGGAATCAGTGGCCAGGTCTTCGCGGTGGCTGCCGACACGTCGGGTAATGTTTATGCCGGCGGATTCTTTACCAACACGGCCATCGCGGCGACCAATATCGCGCAATGGAACGGCAGCGCGTGGACCGCGATGGGAGCGGGCGTCAACCGGAACGTCAATGCCCTGCTGGTGGATCCATTCGGTGCGCTCTATGCCACGGGCGCGTTCACCAATGCCGGCGGCGTTTCAGCCAGGTATATCGCGGTGTGGAATGGCAGCACCTGGTCGGCGCTGGG
>JANWKE010000115.1 GCA_025451535.1 Verrucomicrobiia bacterium | reverse complement strand
TTCAACCAGCCGCGGCGGCAGGTGAAATGAAATTGGGGCCGGCGAGCTTCGCGATAGACCTCTTTCGCATTCTTGATATCGGCGGATTGGTCGATCGCGCTTAAACCGCTGGAGTTTTCGGGCAGCTTATCCACGATAAGCGTTATGGTCTTGCCCCGAAACGGCGTCGCGTCCATGAAGGCCCACCAATCCGGTTCGCCATCCGCGAGTTCGATATCGAGGGCGCGTTCCGGTTTGCCGTTGACTAAAATTTTGATGCGACGAATTGGAGCACCGTTTTTTACTGGCAAGTTGAGGCAGGGCTGGTGGATCGTGAGCTCGCGGGTTGCATTGTTGCGAATCACGATATCCGGACCTTGCGCCGACGTTGGGCGAACGCCAAGTGATATCACGAAGGCGGCGAGGACCAACGGTGAGCTTTTCATTTCAATGCGATCGACAACGCATTTTCAACTGAGCAACAGGGGGCGCTCATTGAAAGTTTTCAGGACGAATTCGCCAAAGATCGTATTCGCCCACGCGAACCATGCGCGGGTGAATTTCTTCGGGTCGTCTTTGTTGAAGGCCTCATGAATAAATCCCGTGCCCGCGTGGGTGCGCTGCAACGTGATCAGACACTCCTTGATCTCGCGGTCGTTGTTGCTGGTCAATCCCTGCATGATGACACCGAGGGGCCAGATCATGTTCATGCCGACATGCGGGCCGCCCAAGCCGCTCGCGGCGGTGCCATGGCAGTAGTAAGGATTTTTATCGGACAAAAGCATCCGGCGAGTTCTTTGATAGATCTCGTCGCTGGATTTTTTCGCGCCGAGATACGGCAACGATAGAAGGCTCGGGACGTTGCCGTCATCGGTGCAATAATAATTTCCGAATGCATCCACTTCGTAAGCATAGACGCGCCCGGCAATCGGGTGCTCGACGATGGCATAGGCTCGCAACGCTTGTTCCACTTCATCGGCCAGGGCGCGGCATTGCTTCGCCAAATCAGCATCTTTAGCGATTTGTTCCAGCATCTCGGCGGCCTGGCGCAGGCTGACAACGGCAAAGAAATTCGATGGCACCAGGAAAGGAAAGATGGTCGCGTCATCGCTTGGGCGGAACATTGAAAAGATCATGCCAACGGGTTTCGCCGGATTGCCGTAGCCGGCGCCGGGAACGGTATCGGTCTGGGTCTGGGTCTTCCGCATGAAATGATAGGGGCCGCGGCCGTTCTTGCGCTGTTGTTCCTGAAAAGTTTTGCGGATGAGGGCGATCGCGTCGCGCCAATTGGAATCGAACGGCGCCGTGTCACCGGTTTCCTTCCAATAGCCATAGGCCAGTCGAATCGGATAACACAGCGAATCAATTTCCCATTTGCGCTCATGGACACCCGGCTTCATGTCGGTGAGATCGCTCGACCATTCACTGACCTTGCTGGCGTCTTTGTAAAAGGCGTTCGCGTACGGATCCTTGAGAATGCACCGGGTCTGGCGATTAATAACGCCCGCGATGAGTTGCCGCAAGTCCGCGTCCTCTTTCAACAACGGAAGGTACGGCCAGACCTGCGCCGAACTGTCGCGCAACCACATTGCATCAATGTCGCCCGTGATGACATAGGTGTCGGGCCGGCCATCCACCGTCCCGAAATCCGCCGTGGTGTCCAGCGTGTTCGGAAAACAGTTCTCGAACATCCAACCGATTTCCTGATTGCCGATGGATGACCTGACCCGCTCAATCGTGCGCTCCACAGCGGCGCTTTTGAATTTCCGTTTTGCGGACGCGACCCGAACAATTGGGAAAGCACTTTCCGCCCCGAGAGTCACGGATGGTACCAGCAAAGCGGACGCAGCAATGGAAGTGTTACGAATAAATTCTCGTCGAGTCATTTTGGAAATGCGTTGGGGTTGACCACATACAGCGAATCAAATGTAAATGATTGGTAGCCGCCAAGGCGTTCTACAACCAGAAAGATGTATCCTTTATGGTGATTTTGTAACACGACTCAGTTCACGAGTACGCTCCGCTGCGTCAACCGGGGCGCGTGCGGTGCATAATGCCAAAAGGTGCGCAATTCATATCGGTGGCCGGCTTCGGCTTTGAATTTCAACGTCATGCTTTGATATAGAGTTGTGGGAAAATCGCTTCTCGTCACGTCCCGCGTTGCACAATTTCTCCCGGTCACCACATCGACGGCGGATATCGTCGCGACTTTTGAATTGTCCCAATTGAAGTTATCCACCTTCAACTCGAAAATAGCCGAGTGCGGCCCGACGGGAAGCTCACGCGTGTTCGCCTCGCGGGAAAGAAAGCCCGACGCATGATTGCGAACCGGATCCGCGCACCAGGCATTCATTCCATCCAGTTGCCCGACGTCGTGGGACAGATTTGCAGCGGTCCAACTGCGAGCAGCATCCACGACGGTGTCCACCAAAGTCAGGGCTGGCGCGTTGGGAAGGTGGTTCCAAAAAACGCGAAATTCAAGATCGCCGCCCGCGGCGTCGTTCGTAAAGGTTAGAGCGAAAGCTTGCGACTCGGCGGGCGCGAGAAATTCGTTCCACGCTAAATCGCGGCTGGCCAGCACGGTTCCCTGGTTGCGGCCGCGAATATCCAGTCGCGCGAGGCTCGTGGCCGCGGCGTTGGTGACCTCCACTGCGAACCGAAAATAAACCATGTGCGTTCCTTTGGTCAGCGAAGCCAGATACGGACCAGTTTGCATGAATCCGGAGTGGCTGGTATTGGCCGGGGCGCACGTCCAGGAGAGTGTGCCCGACGCGGTGCCGACTTCGTGATTGAATGCGGGACTGCCGGAGCCTTTGGCGAAAAATACATTCGCCGTGACGGGTTCCGCCAACGCGGAAATTGGCATGGTGGCCGAACTCTGGCGCGCTGCGTCCACCGAGTCGACGGGTCCATTCCATCGCAACCCGAAACGATTGGAACCATCGCGATCATTGGCCCAAATGGAACGGGCGTTTGCGATGAGGAATTGAAAATACGCCGGCTTGCGAGTGACGTCATACAGAGCCGCGAGATAGCGGGCGAAAATGCCTTTGAATTGCGGAACATCCGCGCCGCCGCACCTGTCCGGTTCGCACAATTCCGTCAAAACGCCATGGCCATCATTGAGCGTGGCGATGGCCGCATCGGCCAGGGCGACGGCCTCACGAAGATAATTCGTGTCGCCGGTGGACTTATAAAGTTCCGTCAAGCCGCCCACGAGCACGCCCTGATTGTAAGTCCAGGTCGTCTGCCGATTATTTTCGCACGAGCGATTCAACCCGTCATTGACGAGATCCTGCGAATTGATCATGCCGCTTTTTTTGAACCATGCCCATTCGCGGGTCGCCCAATCGAAATAACTATGGGGGCCGCCATCATCAGGCGTGCGCTGGTGCAAACGGATGGCGAGGACGAGAAACAGTTCGTTGGCGATGGCATTTTTGTAATGCTTATCTTTCCGCCACCAAATCCCGCCGTCGCAGTGCGAATCCCAACTGTCCGCCATATCGGCAAAAATGGTCTTCGACATTTTCAAATAGCGCGAATCCCCCGTCAGATCAAAGGCGCGAATCCAGGCGAGCGCCCACCAGCCTTCATCATCGTAGTATTCGTTGAGGAAATTGGTGCCGGAATTTTTACGAAATGTGCGGTCGAGCACTTCGAGGTACGGACCACCGTTTTTGGCGACGATCGCGTTTTCGAGCGCCTCGACGCAGTTCGCGGCATTCCACCACCCAGTCGTGTCCCACAATCCCTTTCGATTATACCATTGCTGCAACGTTGAGGCGGCGGTCGTTGTGTGCGCGTTGAAATCATCGCCCGGCTGCGCCTCCGCGTGAACCAAAAGTAATCCGCCCAGCAGCAAGAGGCTGGCGATCAAACACTTCAAAATGCCGCATCTGGATATGTGGAGCAGGACTGATCTTCCCGTTTGCGGCATTCTCAGAATGTGAGGTTTTGGCCGGCGCATTTCGAAAATAAAAATGTATCTTTTATTTCACTTTTGTAACCTATGCTTAATATTTGACTGTCCCGGTGCCAAGATGTTCGGCGCCCGAACCCATGAAGTGATTGATGGCTCTAAAAAAGCAATGATGCAAGCCCCCGTTCCATTGGATTGGTGGCCTGAAAAGCTCCTCGCGCGGCATCCCGTGCGCGAGGTATTTGTCAGCGGCCGGCAACTTCACCCTCCGTTATTCAGTCATATCGTCACATTTCCGCGATTGGAAATTCCTCTCCAGGGTCGCTATGAAAACCAAATCGAGCAGGAGGGGAAAATTGAAACGGTTTCATTGAGACCCGGCAGCGCGTTGTTTGTCCCGCCGAACTGCTGGAATTATCCCACCTGGGAACGGAAGGTGGAGGTCATGTCGCTCCTGTTTGGGAAAAAGCAACTTGGCATCAGCATTGTCCACGCGAAGGGGCCGGCGATGCCGCAATTGGTCGCGAATAAATTTGCCGTGCCGGCGCCGATGAGTGGCCCGATCCCGCACATTGTTGAAGCGATGCTGGAATTGCACTCAGTGAAAGAGCCCGCGGCAGCATTTTCCGAACTCGCCAGGGCGCTGATGCAATGCGTGGAGCGGCTCGTCCACGAATCACCGGCGCCGGAGGCCGAAAACCGCGGGCAAAGTTTCTTCGAGCGCGTTTGCGTTTATTTGCAGGGGAATTATCAGAACGACATCACGCGAGATTCGGTGGCCCATTTGTTTGCGGTGAGTCCGAACCACCTTTCGCGCGTGTTTCATCGCCATGGGCACATGACGTTCATCGATTATTTGACGCACGTGCGAATCGCGCGGAGCAAATTTTTGCTGTGCAATTATAATTTCAAACTGGAAGACGTGGCGGTGCGTTGCGGCTTCCGGGATGCGCCCTATTTCTGCCGCGTTTTCAAACGGCTCACCCGAACCACGCCAGTGGAGTACCGCGCCAAGATGTTGCAACACTCGGCAACCGGCGAGGCGGGAAATATCCGCGCGAACGGCGAGGGGCAGCCGGTTTGAAAATGGGAATATCGAACATTCAACATTCGTGAGGGAACTCAATTGCCGATCAATTGGATGGCTTTGCGGCCGGTGAAATCGTCATACAACGGAAGGGCGGCAACGGTGGAATCATTCTCGTCCTGCACCACGCTGACGGCGACAATTCGAATTCGCGGGTTATTCGGCAAGGTCAGGGTTTTCGCGCCGGTGTGAGCATCAAGGCGATATTTGAACAGATAGCTGTAGGTGTAGACCTGATCACTGCCGTCCTGCTGGTGGCGATGAGAGCAAAACCACGCAAGCGGTGCGCGCTTGATGAATCCCGCGTCCAGATGATCCAACTGACTGTTGAGCGAGTCGTCCTGGAACACGCGGTTATCCCATCGGCCGATTGAGCCGGACCAGTCTTCGATTGGCAACTGCGTCGCGCGTCCATCCACTTTGAAAGTGGCGTCGGTGTCACCATTCACCGCCATGGCGAGCAGGTAGACGGCGTTGAACCTGGCATCGGGCAAGGCGACGGTTTGGCCGGAGCAGGACACCGCATTCTGTTTGCCATTCGCGCTCGGTCCGATCTGGAATTTAATGCCTTCGGAAACCACGGTGTCGTTGATCATCTCCGCGGGAATCGTGGCGCCGTCGTCATCGCAACCGCCATCGTCCTT
>JANWKE010000114.1 GCA_025451535.1 Verrucomicrobiia bacterium | reverse complement strand
AAGGATTATCACGTGAGCGCCGACCTCACCGGCCAGGCGAACCACCTCGGCGTCACCATCGAGGCGGACATCATCAAACAGAAACTGCCGGAGAACAACGGTGGTTACAAGGCAATGGCGGCCGCCGCCGGCAGCTACGGCAAAACCGACGAGCGCGTCTATACGGAATTGACCACCGAACATCCGATTGACCTGTGCCGTTATCAGGTATTGAACTGCTATGCGGGCCGGGCCGGCCTCATCAATTCCGGTGGCGAATCCAAGGGTGCGGGCGACCTGGCGGCCGCGGTGAAAACCGCCGTCGTCAACAAACGCGCCGGCGGCATGGGTTTGATTTCCGGCCGCAAAGCGTTTCAACGTCCGTTGCAGGAAGGTGTGAAATTGCTGAACCTGATTCAGGACGTTTATCTCGATAAAGACATCACGGTTGCCTGACCATAACACAGGGTCAGGAGCAGGATTGAGCCGCCGCGCGGAGCAATACTCCCGCGGCGGCAACGTTTTCAGACACCGTGCTTGCATCGGAGCGTGTTTCCGCCATAAAGAAGGCGGACGATGGATTGGCTTGAGCACATATCCCGGTTCTGGCCGCATCTGGCTGCGGGCTTTGATTTTCTGGCTTCCCTGCTCGCTTCCATTCACGCTCTGCTTCATAAACGTGATTCCCGCGCCGCCACGCTCTGGATCGGTGTCATCTGGCTGATGCCGGTGTTCGGTCCCTTGCTTTATCTCGCGCTCGGGGTCAATCGCATCCGCCGCCGCGCCCTTCAGCTCGGTGTGCATAAAACCCTCACCCGCCCGGTCCCGGAAAATCTCGGTGATGTGGAACACGAAGGTGCCGAACATCTGAAAATGCTGGCGCGGGTGGTGAACAGTGTCGTCACCCGGCCGTTACTGCCGGGCAATCAAATCCAGCCCTTGGTCAATGGCGATGAGGCTTTTCCCGCCATGCTCGCCGCCATCGAATCCGCGCAAAGGACCATCTCGCTCTCGACTTACATTTTCGACAACGATCCCACTGGACAACAATTCGTTGCCGCGCTGGCGCGCGCCGTCAAACGCCTCGTCGAAGTGCGCGTGTTGATTGATGCTGCCGGCACACGCTATTCGTGGCCGCCCGTGACGCGGAGATTGCACCGTGCAAAAATTCCCTTCGCCCGGTTTCTGCCAGCATCACTGCTGACGCCGTGGCGGGTGGCGACCATTAATCTCCGTAACCATCGCAAAATCCTCATCGTGGATGGAAAAACCGCTTTCACCGGCGGCATGAATATCCGGCATGGAAATGTGCTCGCCGACCGGCCCAAAAGTCCCGTGCAGGACCTGCAGTTCCGCGTCGAAGGCCCGGTGGTCACCCAGTTGCAGGAAGCCTTCGTCAATGATTGGGCGTTTTGTACCAGGGAAATTCTTAAAGGCAGCGAATGGTTGCCCGAATTGGCCGATGCCGGTAGCGTCATCGCCCGGGTCATCACGGACGGACCGGACGGGGATTTTGAAAAAGCGCGCTTGACGATGCTGGCGGGGCTTACGGAAGCGCAGACGTCCATCCAAATTGTCACACCGTATTTTCTACCGGACCCGGCGTTGATCACGGGGTTGAATCTCGCCGCGCTGCGCGGCGTGCGGGTGGACATCGTTCTGCCGGGCAAAAACAATCTGCCGTTCGTTCATTGGGCGTCGCGTGCGATGTGGTGGCAGGTGCTCGAACGCGGCTGCCACGTCTGGCTCACACCGCCGCCATTCGACCATTCCAAATTGATGATTGTGGACGGCCACTGGGTCCTGTTCGGCTCGGCCAACTGGGACGCGCGCAGTCTGCGGCTGAATTTCGAGTTGAACGTCGAGTGTTACGGGCGTGAGTTCGCACAGCGTATGGCATCAGTCGTTCAACAAAAACTTCGCCATGCCCGCGAAGTGACCCTGGCCGAAGCCGACGGACGGCCGTTGCTGCCCAAATTGCGAGATGCCGTCGCCCGGTTATTTTCTCCTTATTTATGAATCAACCCGGAAGGGCGAGTTCCTTGAGCCCCACAATTTGAAGTTATCAGGGCGTCGCAGAGCTTCGCCCTCCGAAATAAAAATACAATCTTGATATGAAAACATTCGACAGCCTGACGGAACAGGAAATCCTCGCCCTGGCCATTTCGCTGGAAGAGGAAGACGCCCGCATCTACGAAGATTTCACGGACGGCCTGCAAACCAATTATCCCGAACAAGCCGAAAAATTCCGCACGATGCGCCGCGAAGAGGACGGTCATCGTCACCGCCTGCTGGAACTCTACAAGAGTCGTTTCGGCGACCACGTCCCGCACCTCCGGCGGCAGGACGTGCGGGGGTTTGTGGACCGAAAACCCGTCTGGCTCGTACGGCCGCTCGGCTTGAAGACCGTCCAGAAGACCGCTGAGAGCATGGAAGTGGAAACCCGGCGCTTTTACGAAGCCGCCGCCCGCCGCACCACCGACACCGGCATCCGCCAGTTGCTCGGCGACCTCGCGGAGGAGGAACGCAACCATGCCGTTACCGCCGAACAAATCGCACACACAAAATTGAGCGAGGATGAAAAATCGCGGGCCAAGCGCCTGTTTCTGCTGCAAGTCGTACAGCCGGGACTGGCCGGGTTGATGGACGGTTCGGTTTCAACCCTGGCGCCATTGTTCGCCGCGGCGTTCGCCACGCATAACAGTTTTGAGACTTTTCTCGTCGGCCTCGCCGCGAGCGTCGGCGCCGGCATCAGCATGGGATTCGCCGAGGCGTTGTCCGACGACGGCAGCCTGACCGGGCGCGGCCATCCGTGGGCGCGCGGCTTTGTTTGCGGCCTGATGACGACCCTGGGTGGCATCGGCCACACCCTGCCCTACCTGATTCCCAGCATCAACACCGCCACCACCGTCGCCGTGGGCGTCGTGTTGGTTGAACTCAGCGTCATTTCCTGGGTGCGCCACAAGTTCATGGACACGCCGCTGGTGTCCGCGGTGTTGCAGGTGGCCCTCGGCGGCGCGCTGGTTTTCCTGGCCGGGATTTTGATTGGGAATTCATGAACCACCTTGCGGCGTTTGCGAAGTTGCGAAACTCCGGTAATGTAACGCATGTATTACATTCCGATCATCGCTGGCAGCACCCGCCGGGATCGGCAAAGCATCAAGGTCGCGCGCTTTGTACTGGCACGGTTGCAGCAACGCGAAGGCGTTCAGACGGAACTGCTCGACCTGCTGGAATACAACTTTCCCATCATGGAGGAACGCCTGCATCGCCGCGATGATCCGCCGCCGCGCCTGCAGGAATTCGGCGACAAAATCGGCCGGGCGGATTCGTTTATCATCGTCTCGCCGGAATATAACAACGGCTATCCCGGCGTGCTGAAGAACGCACTGGATTATCTGTTGCCGGAATACGAACGAAAGCCGGTCGGCATCGTGACGGTTTCGGCGGGTGGTTTCGGCGGCATCAATTGCCTGGCCCAACTGCGGCTGGTGACGATTGGCATGGGCGCCTTTCCCATCCCGGAAAATCTGTCCGTTTCGCGCGTGCACGACAGTTTCCAGGAAGATGGCACACCCAACGATGCCGCTTATGAGAAACGGGCGGCGGTATTTCTTGATGAAGTCATCTGGTTCACCGAAGCCATTGCCGCCCAAAAAGCCAAAAAACCATCACCCTGATTGAAGTTATCGATGAAACGGAAAACGACAACTACATCGGAACCGGAAGGTCTCCGGCAACGCCTGTCGGAACTACGCCTGGCGTTGCTCAAACTGCACAAGGCGCTGGTCGACTCGGAACGGATAGCTTACGAAAAGACCATGGGCAAAATCCATTCGCCAAACCATTTTCTCCAGCTTGTCACCAACGATCCGTGGTTCGCCTGGTTGCAGCCATTTTCACAGCTCATCGTCACCATGGACGAAGCCCTGGACGCCGAAGAACCGTTGACCGCGGCCAAGGTTGATGCTCTGGCCCACCAATCAAAACTCCTGCTGGTAGCATCGGAAAACAACGACGGATTTTCCGGGCATTATTTCGAGGCCATGCAACGTGACCCGGACGTGGTTTTTGCGCACGCGGACGTGGTCAAACTGCGCAAACCGCGGAAGGGTTGAGTGGAGCCAATAAGGAACACAGGAAACCAGGAAAAACCAATTCCTCGGTTGCTGCCTTCCTTATTCAATGAACCAAAACCAGTACCGTCGCCTTCGTAGGAGTCGAGGTAACGAGACTCAATTCAGTCAGAGACTCCTCGCGTCGTCTCCTACTATTTTTGAATCCGCGAATGACGCGAATTTGCGCGAAAGTTGTTTGGACACAGATTTCATGGATTAACACCGCTCAAATTCCCCTTCGTGAAAATTCGTGCAATTCGTGTATCAACAAACCAAAACCAGCACCGTGGCCGCCTGCGCCGATTTCGCCACGTCCTCAAACTTCTCCTCTTTCGTGTTGGGCGCTTTGAGCTTGTTTGCCACGACCGGCACCGATTCCAGGAAACTCAAAAGAAAACTGCTCTCGATGGCGTAACCATCGGAAGCCAAATGACGATGCCCCGCACTAAAATCTTTCTTGTATCAATCAATTCGCTACACTTTTTACATTGACGTATTAGGCCACCTTTTTATAAAGTCAAAAGTGCCTTGAAAACTTCGCCCTCAACAAAACGACACGGGTCAGAATATTTCTCAGAGTAGTAAATTCCGGGGCTGGCAAAAAAGAACTCGAAAGAAAGGAGTCCAATGAAACAGTCCAGATTACCAAATGCAGGGGCGGGCGGCTCAGTTGTCGGTTGCCTTGCTTCGCTCCTCTATATTGGTGGTATTCTTCTCGCTGGCTCCTTGGCACAAGGAGCCATTTGGATCACGAATACTCCCATGCCCGGCCCGCACTATTGGCATTCGGCCACTTTATTGCCGTCCGGCCAGGTTTTGATTGCCGGCGGCTATGATGATGCGGGCTCAACGACGAACGCAGAACTGTATAATCCGGCCACAAAGAGTTGGACGATGACAGGAGGGATGAACGATCCGCGGGGAGCTTCCACAGCGACTTTGCTCACAAACGGACAGGTCCTCGCCGCCGGAGGCTTTTTCTCCCAACTAGGTTATCCGTTCGGGATTCTTGCCAGCGCGGAATTATACAATCCAGCAACGGGAGCCTGGACGAAAACCGGGTCCATGGCTAACGCGCGCTCCGGGCACACGGCGACGCTGCTGCCCAACGGGCAGGTCTTGGTCGCCGGAGGCAATGGCGACGCTGGTACTCTCACAAATTGTGAATTATATGACCCTTCAACCGGAACATGGTCCGCGACAGGCGGCATGAATGTGCCTCGCGCATTCCATGTCGCGACCCTGTTGCCCAACGGGCTGGCTCTCGCTGCTGGCGGAGATACAAACAATCCTTCCACTTCCGAACTTTATGATCCTGCAACAAGGACTTGGACAATCACAACAAATCCGATGATCACCAACTGTTTCCTTTCCACGGCTACCTTGCTACCGAACGGCCAAGTGCTAGTTGCCGGAGGATATCGCTCTAATGTTCCCGGTGCTATTTCGAATGCGGAACTGTTCGACCCGGCTACACAGACATGGACAGCATCCGCGACACCACTCAACATGGCGCGTGGAGAGCATACCGCAATCCTGCTGCCGGATGGACTGGTACTTGTTGCAGGAGGATACAGCAATTCTGAATACGTTGGCGCAGTGTCCAGTGCCGAGACCTACAATCCCGCCACGGGCATTTGGACGCTGACCAACCAAATGAGTTCTCCTCGTGGTGATTTCACCGCGACAACTCTCACCAATGGCGACGTTCTGGTCGCCGGCGGTTATGCCGACCTGGGCACTTTTCTTGCCGCCACGGAATTGTATGGGCCCAATTCAACCACATTGAACTTAAATGGCACGATGTTGGAGCCGTCTGGAGCTTTTCAACTTGGTTTTGCCGCTTTTCCCCACAGCGTAAACACGCTTTTGTCTTCCACCAGCCTGGCCCAGCCGCCGCCAGACTGGGCCCAGCTCGGCGCACCTGGCGAGCTCTCGCCTGGTTTGTTTTTCTTCACGGACACGGAGGCGACCAATTACCCCGCCCGCTACTACCGCGTTCGCTCGCCATGAGTACCATAAAGGGGTCCCGCTATCGGCTAATCTCCTTCCAGGCGTGACGCCTGAGCTCCCCATTTCCATTTCGGATTTGCAACCCTGGCTGCGCGGTGTGTCGCGCTGCTGTGCTTGCGCCCAGCGCCCCTGCACTCCAGCCCGTGCACTGTCTTCGTGAGCCGGGTTTCGTTTGGCAGCAGTCCCGCAAGGCGGGATCAGTCCGCTCCATCTCCACGATGCCAAACAGAAAAAACGAGCCGATTCACATCGGCTGCTACGAAAGCACTTCCCGACAGGCTGCCTGAAGCTTTTTCAAGTTCGCTTTGGATTTGGCTTCGATATAGCAGCGAATCAGCGGCTCAGTCCCGCTGGCACGGAAAGCCACCCATTCTCTTCCCGGCAGAAGAAATTTGAACCCGTCGGTGGTGATGAATTTTTCCACCTTGAATACGCCAATGTTTTTCAAACCACTGCCGAGTTTGGCCAACAATGTGTCCTTTTTCTCCGGCGCGAATGAGACGTTGATGCGGTCAGTGTAAAATTCACCAATCTTTTTCGAAAGTTCTTTCAATATTTCGCCGAGCGATTTCTTTTCGGTCGCCACGAGTTCGGCCATGAGCAGGCAGGCCAGGATACCGTCCTTTTCCGGCACGTGACCTTTGACACTCAAGCCGCCGGATTCCTCGCCACCAACAATGATGGGTTCGCTCTCCATCAGCGCCCCGATATATTTGAAGCCAACTGGCGTCTCGTAAACCTTCACCCCGAGCAATTCTGCCACGGCATCCACCTGATGACTGGTCGGCACGGTTCGCACCACGGCGCCCGTCCAACCGCGGTTCTTTTTCAAATGATAAAGCGTCAGCGCCAGAATCTGGTTCGGCGTCAGCCAGCTGCCGTCCTTGTCCACAATGCCGAACCGGTCGGCGTCGCCGTCGAGCCCGAGGCCGATTTGCGCCTTGCCGCTGCGGACGAATTTACTGACGTCGGCCATGCCGGCGGCATTCGGCTCCGGATGATGCCCGCCGAACAGTGGATTAATCTCGGCGTGAAAAACCGTCACCTTCGCACCGACGCCTTCCAGCAGGTGATCCAGATAACCGCGCCCGGTGCCGTATTCGAGTTCGACGGCCACCTTGAGCTTCGCCTTTTTGAGCGCGGCAAAATCAATCAATTTGCGGAGTTGTTTGAAATAATCCGGCTGCGGATCAAACGTCGGGCATTGATACGTGCCGATGACCGCACCTTTGAAAGACCAGCCCTGTGCCTGAAGCTTCGCGATGTTCGCTTCGATTTGTTTCGTCACATCGGGCGTGGCGGGCGCGCCGTTGCTCGTGGAAAATTTGAGTCCCTGATATTCCGCCGGGTTGTGGCTGGCGGTCATGTTGATACCGCCTACTGCTTTGCGATGGCGGATGGTATGGGCGATGACCGGCGTAGGCGTGTCGCGATTGCACAGCAACGGTTTGAATCCGTTGGCGGCCAGCACCTCGGCGGCGGCCAGCGAAAATTCGCGCCCTAGGAACCGAGTGTCGTGACCGAGGATAACAACAGGCTTGCGCCCGCGAAGTTCGGAGTTCGGAGTTCGGAGTTCTGAATTCAAATAGTCGGCGATGGCTTGGGTCGCGAGGCGGACGTTGTCGAAAGTGAAGTCGCGCGCGATGATGTCGCGCCAGCCGGAGGTGCCGAATTTGATTGAATCCATGTGAGTCGCTAAATCGGAGGGACGAGTTTCACGAGTCCCATTATTCTATTCGCCGGAAAGATTTCAGGGACTCGCAGAGCTCGCCCCTCCGGAAATCAGGATTTCCAGTCAAACGCCTTTTTCTTGAGCGCGTACAGGTAACCGGCGAATAAAATCAACAGGAACGAGACCATCGAGGCCAGGATCAAATTCCGCGTGGCATGGTCGGCGAGCATCTGGCGATAAACCACGGCCCACGGGTACATGAAGACCACTTCGATGTCGAAGAGGATGAACAGCATGGCGACGAGATAGAATTTCACCGAGAACCGCGCGTTGCCTTCGCCGATGGGGTCCTTGCCGCATTCGTAGGGGGCGTCCTTGGCCTTGGTGCGTTTGCCGTACTTGCCAAAAAGCACGGATACCATGAGCGTGCCCGCGGCGAAGCCGATGGCGGCGACGAGCAACATAAGCACCGGGATATATTGGGCCAATTGCGACGGTTGTTCCATAGCGGGAAATGTAGGGCAACGCGCGAAAAATTCAATGAGGAAAACGGGGATTAACCACACAAACACAGCGTAGCGGCTTTCGGTAGAAAACCGCACCCTTCAAATTCAGGAATTTGCGGCGCTCTGCCGAGACGCCGCTACGGCCCGTTCGTGTGTTTGGTGTATTTCGTGGTTCACCTTCGGAACAACCAGAGTAACAGCGTCAGGATCGCGCTCAAAATCAGGCAGGTGACGATGGGAAAATGAAAACTGAAATCCCCCTTGGAATAATTGATGTCGCCGGGCAGACGTCCGAGCCAGCCCTTGCCGAAGCCAGACCACAACAACGCGCCCACCGCCACCAGCAACAGCCCGGCCATCACCAGGAATTTGCCCAACTCGTTCACGTATTTAAAAATGGCGCGCGCAGAACACGAAGGCAACGAAGGGTTTTTGACACCGATTTCACGAATTAACACGAATTCAATTTCGGAAGCTCGTCGGGCTGGCATCTTTGATCGGAAATATTGGAACGAAGTCATGTTTGACGTCCGCCCTCATCCTGACCTTCTCCCCCAGGGAGAAGGAATAACAGGCGCGCGCTTCCCGTTTTATGGATGCCCGTTCGGCGACTCCAGATGTGCGAATTTTTAGTTGGCAGGGACGCGCTGCCGCGCGTCCGGCTGACCAGCAGGTCAGCCCTACCAATATCTGTGTTCATTCGTGGTTAAAATTATCTTTCCCCTTCGTTCGTTTCCCATTTCAATTCCGCGCTATGTCGCGCGAGTATGTTTTGGAACCGTTTCATTCTGCCGTCCATTTGCAGATTGATTACGCGCACGAGCTTAATCCGCAGCAGCTCGCGGCCGTCACCGCGCCACCCGGTCCCGCGCTCGTCATCGCCGGGGCCGGCTCGGGCAAAACGCGCACACTCACCTATCGCGTCGCCTACCTGCTCGAACAGGGCATCCCCGCCGACCGCATCCTGCTGCTGACATTCACCAACAAGGCCGCCGGCGAAATGATGCGGCGGGTCGCGGATTTGCTGGGACATGAATTGCGCGAGCTTTGGGGCGGCACGTTCCATTCCATCGGCGCCCGGATTTTACGCTCGCACGCCGACCTGCTCGGTTACCGCCGCGATTTCTCAATTCTCGACCGTGACGACTCTAAGGATTTAATCAAAGCCTGCATCGCCGACGCGGGGATTGAGACCAAAGGCACGCATTTCCCGAAACCCGAGGTGCTTAACGAAATTTTTTCGTTTTCCGCCAACACACACAAGACGACGGACGATATTCTGGAATCGCAGTACGATTATTTTTCACAATTTGCCGCGCAGATTGCGGACCTGGCGCAACGCTACACCAAACGCAAGCGCGCGACGAATGCGATGGACTTCGACGACCTGCTTTCGCTCTGGCTCAAGCTGTTGCAGGAGCACGCCGACGTGCGCGAACATTATCAGCGCCGGTTCCAGTTCATTCTCGTGGACGAATACCAGGACACGAACAAGCTCCAGAGCGATCTGGTGGACCTGCTGGCCGGGCGGCACCACAACGTCACCGTCGTCGGCGACGATGCGCAAAGCATTTACGCCTGGCGCGGCGCGAACTTCGCCAACATCCTGGAATTTCCCAAACGTTATCCCGGCGCGAAGGTTTTCAAGATTGAAACCAATTACCGCAGCACGCCGGAAATCCTGAAGGTCGCCAATGCCGCCATCGCCGCGAACCGGAACCAGTTCACCAAACAATTGGCGCCGGCGCGCAAATCCGGCCTCAAACCCGCGCTGGTCGCCTGTATGGACGCCGCGCAGCAGTCCGCGTTCATCGCGCAGCGCGTGTTGGAATTGCGCGACGAAGGCACCAGCCTGAACCAGGTCGCCGTGCTGTACCGCTCGCATTTTCACGCGCTCGAACTGCAGCTTGAACTCACGAAACGGAACATCCCCTTCTCCATCACCAGCGGCATCCGGTTTTTCGAGCAGGCGCACATCAAGGACGCCACGGCTTATTTGAAGCTGGTCGTGAATGCCCAGGATGAAATCGCCTTCAAACGGCTGGCGCAACTGCTGCCGGGCATTGCGGCCAAAGGCGCGGAAAAAATCTGGAAAATTTTTTCCCAGAAGTCGGAAGTCGGAAGTCAGAAATCAGAAAACAACCCCCCGACCTCTGCCGTCCGACCTCTGGCTTCTGTCCTCCAGGCCTGTGCCAAATCTGTTCCGGCCAAAGCGGCAATCGCCTGGGCCCAATTCGTTGCCACCATTTCCCAGCTGGAGGAAAAGACCGTCCGCCAAAGCGCGGCGAAGATGTTGCGATTGGTGATTGACGCGGGCTACGACGATTATCTCAAGGAAAATTTTGCCAACTATCGGAACCGCCTGGAGGATTTGGAACAACTCGCCATCTTCGCCTACCAGTTCAATTCGGTCGAAGATTTCCTCACACAGCTCGCGCTGCTCACCAACGTCGAGGCCGAAGACGACCAGGCCGCCAACCGCGACTCGGAGCAAATCAAGCTTTCAACCATCCATCAGGCCAAGGGACTGGAGTTCGACGCCGTGTTCGTCATCATGCTCTGCGACGGATTGTTTCCGTCCGAACGCTCGCTGAACTCCGAAGACGGCGAGGAAGAGGAACGCCGGTTGTTTTACGTGGCCATCACCCGCGCCCGGAATGAACTTTACCTCATTTACCCCCTGGTGCGAGCCAGCTTTGGCAGTTCCGGCGGCGACGCGATGCAACATCCGTCACGGTTTCTGTCGGAAATTCCCGGCGAACTGTTGAACGAATGGAATCTGCGGTCGCGTTACTGATTGGCTTTACCCCGCCCGCTGGGGCCGCTGCGGTTTGGTTTCCCGTGCATATTGTCCGGCCTGGACACCGATTCCGAGAACACAGCACAATGAAAAGCACCGTTCTGGCCTGCGGCTCAAGCGGGAAGTTTTGGGAAACCGCCGTCGCACCAGCGAGGGAAGACAGGATAATCAGCGCCGGATCCAGCAAGGCGATGGACAGAATCGCGCCAATCAATCCGCCCACGGCAAACGCAATCCACAAGGCGACCTCGGCCTGCGTATGCAGCACCGCCGGCGCCAGAGTGAACAGGCAGTAGCCACCGGCGAAAAATCCGGCGACGACAACGAAAACACGTTGCAAGAAGACAGAGGCGATGGCGCCCAGCACACCCACGACCAGCGCAATGACCAGAATCACCCAGGCTGGCTGGCCCAGCAGCATGTCGCCAGCAAGTTTAAAACCGACAAAGAAGCCGACGCATCCCACGAACAGCCAGAACAGCCGTCGTCCAAAAAACAGGATCGCCAGACCAGCGAGAATATTGAGCCACTCCATGAATGTATCTTAGCGCAAAACTGCCAATCAGTAAATATTCAGTCACTGAATTTTTTGCAGCAGAAACAATTGGAGCAGTTGACTAATCTCGTAGCCGTCCTGCTTTGCGGGACTGCTGCTTCACTTTTTCCCACGCGCGCACTTCGCCGGACACAATCCTGAACAGCGGATGCGACTCGGGAATCTTCACAGAAACAAAATCACGAAACCTTCTCGGATCGCGCTTTTTCAATTTTCGTTTCAGATGCCGCCATTCGTAAAGCAACTGGCCACGGGTTTCCTTCAATCTCCCCCGAAATCGTCGCCGGCCAATTTTAGCAACGTTGAATTTATACCCGCGTTGCCCGGCTTCCGCCTGGACGACTTTTAAATAGGCCGCCAGCGTGGCAGGTGGATGGTCTGTTTTGGCGAAGCGGAAAAGTTGCGGATGATGCTTGTAGCCGCGCGTCTTACCCCGCAGAACCTCTTGTGCCAGCAGGGCTTCGCGCCACAACGCGACCAGTCCTTTGGCGTCCAGATACTTCGGATGCAACGTCCACAATCGCATAATGCCGGTTACTTCGGCAGGCCGCGCCACTGCCATCGCGCCACATAGGGGTCAATCCGGTCCAGCAGGAAATACGCCCAGCGTTGCTTCATTCTTTGCCAGAACGTGCGCGATTGACGCCATTCCTCACGCGTGACCCGCCGGCAATGCTGGAGGGTGTCGGCAAATATTTCGCGCGCCTGCCCCGCAATCTCCCCCCCGGCAAAACGGATCATCAACTCGTAATTGATCTGTAAACTGCGCGTGTCGAGATTGCTGGAACCGGTGTAAATCGCGTCATCCACCATAAACAGTTTTGCATGCAAGACCTGCGGTTGATACTCGTAAATCTCCACACCGGCCCGCAGCAGCCGCCGATACAAACTCTGCGCGGCGAGCTTGGAAAGGTAGATGTCGGACTTGCCGGCCAGGATCAGTTGCGCCCGCCCGCCGCGCCGGACGACGCGCATCAAATCGCGTCGCAGCCGCCAGGAAGGCAGGAAATAGGCAACCATGAGCCTCACATCTTTCGCGCCCGCCAAATCCTTTCGCAAGGCGCGTGTGAACGGGCTTTGGCCCCGCCCCGGCCCACTGAACAGAATCTGTTCCGGTGGCAGCGTCACGGCCTGTTTGGCGCTGAATTCGCGCCAGCGGGTGATGTGCCGGTGGCGAAATTCGGCGCGGCCGAACATGTCCTCGAACGACGACGCCAATCGTGCCGCCAGCGGACCTTCGATTTTCAATCCAACATCCCACCAGCCGTCGTTCACGCCGTCGCCTTCGTATTCCGGTGAGACATTGAAACCGCCCACGAACGCCGCCCGCTCGTCGCACACCAGCAGTTTGCGATGATTCCGGATTGTTGCCCGTTTTAACGTGATGGGATTAAACCAGCGAACCTCGCCACCGGCCTTCCGCAACGATTCCCAAAAATGGTCAGGCAACAGAAGCGAGCCAATTGAATCCACCAGCACGCGCACGCGCACCCCGCGCCCGCAGGCACGCACCAGGGCCTCGCAAAAATCGCGCCCCAGCGGACATTCCTCAAAAATGTAAATCTCCAGGCGCACCGATTGGATCGCGGCGTCGATGGCCGTGAGCATCGCCGGAAAAATTTCGTCACCGGCGCGCAACCACTGGTAGACGGAAGTGGGTTCGCTCTGCATCGGTGGGTTCAGGTTATGGTATCGGACGGAATTATCAATTCGGATGAGGTTGTTTAGGCATACCTTGATTAAGTGTTTTGCTGGTGTAATGGAATTAAGTCTCTCAGCCCTCCCTCACCCCGGCCCTCTCCCCAAGGAGAGGGAGAATTAACGCCAGTCTGTTGGCAAATCGTGAGCCGTCAAAATTAACACGTCGGACACATCGCTATTCCTTCTCCTGGGGGAGAAGGTCAGGATGAGGGCGAGCGTTATTCAACACAAAATCACTTCTAACGTTTGCCTGAATCTGGCATCTAATCGGTGTGCAACGCATCGGAATCATCCTGTCAGGCTGGCTTTGCCTCACGACCCTCACTGCCCATGCCGCGCATACGCACGTGCAATTGCTGTTGTCCGCCGACACCGCCCGGCCCGGCGACACGATCTGGGTCGGCGTGGACATGAAAATGGATCCGGACTGGCACACCTACTGGAAAAATCCGGGCGAGGCCGGCATGGCCACCAAAATCCAATGGCAACTGCCGCCCGGTGTCACCGCCGGCGACATCCAATGGCCCTTGCCGGAAAAACTCCCGCCTGCCGAAGTCACCACCTACGGTTACAACAACGAAGTGATGTTGCTCGCGCCGCTGAAGATTGCCGCCGATTTCAAACCCGGCTTCGCGTTCGATTTGAAGGCAAAAGTTTCCTGGCTGGAATGCAGGGAGGAATGCGTTCCCGGCAGCGCCAGCGTCGAAGCCACATTAAACACCGGTCGGGAAACGAAAAATTCCGCAGCCGCCGCGACGATTGATTTGTGGAAAAGCAAAGTGCCAAAATCCGGTGACACTTTGAAAGCACAGGCCTGGTGGCAAAAGCCAGCCAATGGTGACAAACGACCATTGATTCTTGAATGGTCCGCGCCAAATGGAGCCACCGAAGCCGACTTCTTCCCCAAAGCCAGCGACAATTTTGATATTCAAGCCGCAACCGAAAATCTGCCTGGCGGAGCTGATGAAATTCACCTGCGGAAAACAGTCCAAAAATTTTCCGGCGCCTGGCCGAAGGCAATCAGCGGCGTCATCGTCATGGATATTGGCGGTCAACGTCAGGGATTCAATATAACCGTGCCGGTCAACGACCAGGCTCCCGCCGGTGGAATGACTTTATCCCAGGGAGGCACCGGCGTCCCGCCTGTCCGGGGCGGGACGCCCGCGCTGCCTTTAATGCTGCTCTACGCCTTCATCGGCGGATTGATTCTGAACATCATGCCGTGCGTGTTGCCGGTCATCGCGCTGAAAATCCTCGGTTTCATCAACCACGCCCGACATGAACCGGGCCGCGTTCGTGTGCTCGGATTGGTTTATGCCGCGGGTGTGCTGGTGTCGTTTCTTGTGCTGGCGGGTGTTGTCATCAGTGTTAAGGTCGCCGGACATCATGCCGGTTGGGGAATGCAGTTCGGCAGCCCGGTCTTCCTCGTCTGCCTCACCACCCTCATCACACTCGTGGCGCTGAATCTGTTTGGCGTGTTTGAAGTGACGCTCGGCGGACGCACGTTGAGCGCAGCGGGCCAACTGGCCTCCAAACCAGGTGCGCCCGGCGCATTCTTCAACGGACTGCTGGCGACGGCGCTGGCCACGCCCTGTACCGCACCCTTTCTGGCGCCGGCTCTCGGCTTTGCCTTCGCCAAAAGCCCGTCGTTGATTGTGTTAATTTTCCTGTTCGTCGGACTGGGTCTCGCGGCGCCGTATGTCGTGCTGAGCTGGAATCCGGCGTGGCTGAAATTTTTACCAAAACCCGGCGTTTGGATGGAGAAGTTCAAAGTCGCCATGGGTTTCCCGATGCTGGCGACGGCCGTCTGGCTGTTTAATCTGGCCTTTGGTGACTATGGCAAAAACGTTTTTGGCTGGGCCTCTTTCTGGTGATGGTCGCGCTGGCGGCCTGGATTTTCGGCGAGTTTGTTCAACGCGGGCGTTCCGGCAAGGGCATTGCGGCCGTCATCGCCTTGATGCTCGTGGCCGGCGGCTACGCCTTCGCCCTGGAAAACCAGTTGCATTGGCGCGAGCCAGTCATCATCGCCAGCACATCGGGTTCAACCATTGATTCGCCGGATGGCATTGACTGGCAGCCGTGGAGTCCCGACGCCGTGACGAAGGCACTGAGCAAAGGCCACCCGGTGCTGGTGGATTTTACCGCCGACTGGTGTCTGACCTGTCAGGTGAACAAAAAACTCGCCATTGACACTCCTTCCGTCCGCCAGAGATTGAAGGAAATCAACGCCGAGGCGTTGGTCGGCGATTACACACATTTCCCTGATGACATCACGGCGGAACTGAACCGCTACGACCGCGCGGGCGTACCTTTGGTTCTGGTTTATCCCAAAGGCGTTAATGCGCAACCCATTGTGCTGCCGGCAATATTGACGCCCGGCATTGTGCTGGACGCGCTTGCCCGGGCGGCCAGATAAGCAGCGCAGCCGCCCCGCAAAGGCGATAAGTCCACTCTAACATTAAAGTTCACGGAAAAAGGGGAGCTGACTTACGCCGGCAATTACAAAATTTTTTGAACCAAACGCCCGCGAGATGCGTCTTGTATTCTAACAATCTAAACTTAAGATTAAATTGATGATTACGAAAACTGCACTTGCTCTGGTTGTTACACTGACGCTGGCTTCGGTGGCGCTGGCGGTGGAGGTTGGCAAGCCCGCTCCGGATTTCACGGCCACGGACGTCAATGGCAAAACAATTCACCTCAGCGATTACAAAGGCAAAATCGTCGTGCTTGAATCCTATAATTCCGACTGCCCCTTCTGTCACAATCAGTACAAAACCGGCGCGATGCAGTCGTTGCAGCGCGACCTCGCGGCCAGGGGCGTGGTGTGGTTGCTGGTCAATTCCGTGAACCCGAACAATGCCAGCCATCGCACGCCGGCCCAGGCCAAGGCGGAAATCGCCTCGGAAAAAATGGACGTGACGGCATGGATTGACGACAGCTCCGGCGCCGTCGGCCATCTATACGACATGAAAACCACACCGGACATGTATGTTATCAACAAAGAGGGCATCCTGGTCTATCGCGGCGCGATTGACAACCAGCCGGATCCATTTCACGACCCGACCAAGGCGCAGAACTATGTGAGTGCCGCCATTGAGGCTCTGCTGACCGACAAATCGGTGGCAGTGACGGAAACCAAGCCTTACGGCTGCAGCGTGAAATACGCGGATTAAAAACCAAAAATGCGTGGCCGCCGACGTGAGTCGGCTCATTCTAAAAAGTCAGAGCGAACTGATGTTCGCTGCTACGATTAGAGAGAAAAACCAAACTCCTTTAAAAAATCCCAAGTTGGCGCGCGGATTTCCACACGTGCTCTGGTGAACGGATCGATATACGCCAACCGCACTGCGCGCAAACCAAACGGCAAATTGCCTTCCCGTTTTCCATAAAGTTCATCACCCACAATCGCCAGGCCGGCTTCGGCCAAATGCACGCGAATCTGATGTGTGCGGCCGGTGACGGGTTGAGCCTCAACCAGCGAAAAATTTCCATGAGTTTTCAACAGCCGAAATTGCGTTTCCGCCAGTTTGCCGTGACGCGCGTCCACCTTCACTCGTCCGACCTGCCCCGGGTCCGGGGCGAGTTTAAGCTGGCAAGTCCATTCACCATCAAGCGGCCTGCCCGACATCACCGCCAGGTACGTTTTCTCCATCTGCCGGCCTTCGAACATTTTGGAATAGCTTTCGACCGCGCCCCGACTTTTGGCAAATAACAGAACGCCGCTGGTGTCAGTATCGAGGCGATGGACGTAGTGGAGAAATTTCAGGCCGCGCGATCGCGCCCAAAAATCACGGGCGGTGGACGAATTGATGGCCGCCTGCAGATTGCGCGCGGTCTTCTGCCACGAAACCGGCACCAGCATCCACCCGCGCGGCTTGTCCACCGCCAACACCGAGCGGTCCTCGTAAAGAACCGGAATCGACTCGCAGTCCGGCAGTTCAATAAAATCTGGTTTGGCCATGCGGTGGATAGGATTCACAGATTGCGCCCATTGCACAAATTTTTATCGGTGGCGGCAGGGGCAACTGGCCGGGGCGGCTGAAAGCGAAGCGGAACCTCCGCGAGGCGGACCTGGTTCACCAAACCGGCGGCCATTGAATTTCATTCCTGGCCGGTTTGATGCCGTGGTGGAATCCCTTTTCGTCTTGATAGCCGGTCCGCACCTCAATCCCGGCGGCCTGGCGCAATTTCTCGAAGACCCGATGAATGATTGCCCCCCACGCGGTCGTGTCCGACAACGACTCATGCACGGTGAGCGCAGGTTCATGCAGAATGCGTTCGCCTGAATGGGAGCAACCCCAGCCGGACCGGGTCTTGCGAGCCATAAGTTGGCCATGTTCCAGCTGAGAGTTTTTTACGCAAAGAAAAGTTATTCCTTTTTATTCGCCGGATGTTCACAGGCACGGTCGTCTGGCAGAAACGACCGAAAGCCGTAAACGGCTCACAATGGCCGCTACGGCATATCATCGGGGCAATTCGTTCCGGTGGATTGTCTTACGGCAATTCCGGCCGTTGACTAAATTGCAACTCGAAATCTTCGATTTACCGGGGCAGGCCGGGCCGGTGCTGACGCCCGCTTTTTCGTCAGTCCCGGCAGGTGATGAGCCTGCTTCCAGATGTAGACGCCAATCGCCACGCTGAACGCCAGCACAGAGCCCCACAGGCACAACAGGACGTCAAGTCCGCTTGCCATCGTTGACGCCTTGATGACACCGACGATGCCGGCCATCAGACAGCCGAAGATGGCCAGAAGCATCATCCTGTCCCGGCCGCCATTATGGGCGGACAACTCTGTTGCCAGCGTAAACGCGATCACTTCATTGGCCGTGCCGGTGCCATCGGCACCGCAGACCGGGCAAGCTACTGGAAAAGGCATCCGGCCGCAGAAAGGTTCGATATCGAAGGCGTACCGTTGACCACAACCACACTGAATCTTTACGAGCATCATAAACATCCAAAGGTTGGTTTTGTTGAAAGACCGCCTTGCATTGGCCATGCCAAATGGAATTTCCTTGGAAAATCCCATGTTTCATCGGGATGACACCAACCACGCGCGTGTTTTTCACGCAAAACGCGCGACCTTCACGCAACGGAAAATTGGATGCAATAAGTGCCTCCGGAAAAATTCGGAACCGTGCCCGACCAACAGGTTAATGCTTGCGCCATTCAGTTTTCGGCGGTTCGGGCAGGCCTTGCGCGCGCAAGGCCGTGCGGAAATGGACCTTGGCAATTTTTGGCAAATTCTCCGCGCCCTGCTCCGTCACAAATTTCTTCGCCGCTTCGTCCACTGCGCTGGAAGCGCCTTTCGGCAGCTCCACGTTGAATTGTTTCTCCAGCTTCGCCAGCCCTTTCACAAACTCGTCCCGCGCCAGAATCGAAGCCGCCGCCACCGCCAAATCCTCTTCTGCCTTGTGCCGTTGAACCAATTCAATCTCCCGGCCCAGCGCCATTAGCGCCTTGGCTACCACTTCCTTTTTCGACGCGAACTGGTCGCTAATGGCCTTGACCGGTGCGGGATTCATCTGGTGCCGCTGGCCCATCAGATTTTCAATCACCCGCGCGTGACCCCACGCCAGGATCGCGTTCACGCTTTTCATTTTTGCGTACAACCGGTTGTAAGCCTCGTTGCCAATCACTACCGTGTTCACGACGCACCCGGACGTTTTGCGGATTTTTTCCGCCAACTCGGAGATTTTTTTGTCGCTGGAAATGTTCTTGGAATCGCGGATACCGGCGCCCTGCCACGCCTGGATGACGCTTTCATTGATGTAAACCCCGGCAATGGATAACGGCCCGAAGAAATCGCCCTTGCCGCTTTCGTCCACACCAATGCGCGGCAGAAGTAACTCGGGATTCAGCACGGTTTCGTAGCCGAGACGCGCCTGTTTCAGTATTTCCGGTTCCAGCAGGAACTCAATGATTTCCTGCGTGCCCTTTCCTTGCACCACCAGCTTGCCGCTCTCGTAAAAGACGATGTTGGCCTTGTCGGACTCGAACGCAAAACGCGCATAAGGTACTTCGCGAAATTTCCAATTACGCGCGCGCAAAGCGGCATCGAGCGCCGACGCCTGCTCGTCGGTCAGCTTGCACGTATAAGATGTCAGCGGTTGCACAGATAAAAGGATAACCGCAAAGAACGCAAAGGACACAAAGTTTTTTGCGGCTTTCGCGCCTTTTTGTGGCGATAATTCGGGCGCGCAAAATGAGTTCCAACTCAAAATTCAAAATTCAAAATTCAAAATTGGGGAAACTTGTGCCGGCTTTGCTTAATTGGTTTGCCGCCCACGCCCGCGATCTGCCCTGGCGCCGCACCCGCGATCCCTACCCCGTCTGGGTCTCGGAAATCATGCTCCAGCAGACCCAGGTCAAAACGGTGATTCCCTATTGGGAACGCTGGCTGCGCGAACTGCCAACCATCAAGGCCGCGGCCAAGGCCAGCCCGGACAAAATCCACAAGCTTTGGGAAGGGCTCGGCTACTACAGCCGCGCCCGGAACCTGCAAAAGGCTGCGCGGCAGACTGTGGAAAAACACGAAGGGAAATTCCCGGAAAACTTTGATGACGTCCTTGCGTTGCCAGGCATCGGTCGTTACACCGCCGGCGCGATTTGCAGCATCGCCTTCAACCAGCCAACGCCGATTCTGGACGGCAATGTTATCCGCGTGCTGACACGCATTTTTGGCATTTCACAAAATCCGAAGGAGAAGGAAACGAACGCGCGGCTTTGGAAGCTGGCTGAAGAACTGGTGACAACTGCGGCGAAGCATCATAGTACCCGTAGCAGCCGACGTCAGGAGGCTCATTCCGAAATTGGAACCAGTCAGAGCCTCCTTACGTCGGCTGTTACCATAACCGGAAATTGCTCCGCATTAAACCAATCCCTGATGGAACTCGGTGCTCTGGTTTGCACACCACGAAACCCGCAATGCGGGCTTTGCCCGGTCAAAAAACCCTGCATCGCCTTCCAGGGACATCGCGTGAATGAGCTGCCCAACCTTGGCCTACGCGAAGCCGCCACAGCCCGCCATTTTGTCGCTTTCGTCGTCGAGCGGAATGGGCATTTCCTGATTCGGCAGCGGCCGGCCGGGGTCGTGAATGCGCATTTGTGGGAATTCCCGAATGTTGAAATTGGAGCGCGGCTCTCCGAGCCGCAGCCCACCCGCTTGCGGACTGGCAACGGTGAAATTCCAGCGACGAATGCCATGCGAACGCGCTGCGGGTCAGGAGACCCGCGCTCCGAATTAGTCGCGAACGCTGCGACGCAAGCTCTCGGTTTCACACCGGCGAAACTGGCACCCCTTTGCACCGTAAAACATTCTATCACGCGCTATCGCATTACGCTGGAAGCGTTTCGCATGAACCTCGGAAAGACGAGTTATACGAGCCCCCATTCAAAACAGATGAAGTTGGTGGCTAGCGGAACTCGCCCCTCCGAAACTGGTGTCTGGAAGACACCGGCGCAAATGCGAGAACTGGCTTTCAGCTCAGCCCACAAAAAACTGGCCAGCGCGGCGTTCAATTGTATCTTATCCGACCGATGATTTATTTCGACCATAATGCCACCGCGCCGGTCATGCGCGAGGCGCGCGAAGCCTGGCTGAATGCCACTGAGCACATCGCCGGCAATCCGTCGAGCCCGCACCAGTTTGGCGCGGCGGCCAACAAGGCCATGACCGAGGCGCGCGAAAAACTCGCCGCGTTCCTCGGCTGTCGCCCGGCCGAAATCATCTGGACCAGCGGGGCGACCGAGGCCAATAACATGGCCTTGCACCATTTTGCGCAGGTGCTGGATCCAAAGGCTCAAATCTGGATTTCTCCGATTGAACACCCGTGCATCATGGAGTCGTCCTCGGCTTACTTCCACCACCGGACAAAATTCATTCCCGTCACGCACGCCGGGGTGATTGATCTGGACTGGTTGACGGTCGAAATGGCCGATATCCGACCGGGACTGGTGGCCGTGATGGCGGCAAATAATGAAACCGGCGTGATTCAGCCGTGGCGCGAAATCCTGGCCATTTGTCAGCAGTACGAGGTGCCGTTTTTCTGCGACGCTGTACAATGGATCGGCAAAATGCCCGCGAAGGGGCTGGGCGAATGCAATTTTCTCAGCGGGGCGGCGCACAAATTCGGCGGACCACGCGGCGTCGGCTTTCTGAAAGTTCCCGGGCGTGGCCATGTCACACCATTGATTGTCGGCGGCAAACAGGAACGCGGCCAGCGTGCGGGGACGGAAAACGTCCCGATCATCGTTTCCATGCTCGCCGGACTGGAGGCACGCGAGAAACAGCTTGCGCGCAACGAGCACATTCTGCGCGGCGTGTGGCGCGAGAATTTTGAACGGCAACTATTGCACAAACTGCCCGGCGCGGTGCTCGTCGGCGCAGGTTCGCCGCGATTGTGGAACACCGTTTCGGCGCTGGTCCCGGAAGGCAGCCAGCTCCGCTGGGTTTCCCGGCTCGACCAGGCGGGTATTGCCGTTTCCACCGGCTCCGCCTGCACGACCGGCAAGGAGGAACCGTCGCACGTTCTCGCCGCAATGCATTTCAAGGCGGCAGACGCGCATCGCGTGCTGCGGTTCAGCAGCGGCTGGGAAACCACCGAGGCGGACTGGGCCGCGCTGGCCGATGCCTTGGGTAAAATCCACGAAGAGATGAGCCACACCAGGGCGCATGCCGAAGCGTGAGAGGTTATGCAGGAGACGACGTGCTTGTCTCGCCGTAGCCGGGCGAAGGCGGAAGGAGTCTCCAATTCATTTCCGATTTCCGGTTTTATTTTGAGACTCGTTACCTCGCCTTTTGCGATCAAATGAATTTTTCAGGCGGCTACGCGTTATTGAGCAACCGCACCTCGCGTTGCGGAAATGGAATGGAAATGTTGGCCGCGCGCAATTCCTCCGCAATGGCCTGGTTGATTTCCATTTGCGCCGGGCCGAAATCGCCCACCTTGGTCCAGGGCCGGATAGCAATGTTGATAGAGGAATCGGCGAGCAGAGAGACGCCAACGACCGGCACAGGCTCCTTGAGAACGCGAGGGTTGGCGCTCAATACCCGGCGCACGATGGCCGTGGCTTCGTTCAAATTCGTCCCGTACGCCACACCCACAGAAAGGTCGAGCTGCCGGACGCTGCCGTAGTTGTGCAGAACTTCGCCGATGATTTTGCGGTTGGGGATGACGACGCGCGACAGGTCGGTGTGCAGCAGTATAGTGGAAAAGAGTTCGATCGTTTTCACCTGCCCTGATATGCCGGCGATTTCAATCCATTCGCCCACCCGAAACGGCTTGGTGAAAATGATGCTCAGGCCGGCGACCAGGTTTCCAAGCACGCTTTGCAGGGCCAGGCCAATGCCGACACCAGCCACGCCGATGCCCGCCAACGCCGGGCCGATGGGCACGCTTAATTTCTCCAACGCCTGCAACAGGGCAACGAGAAAGATAAGCAGCCGGACGACACGCACGGCCAGCATGATGATGGGCGGCTCGACATGTTTTTTTCTCCAGCCATTGCCGGAGAGCGCGTCCAATCCACCACGCGATGACCAGGCCGATCGCAAGGATGATGAGTGCACCGACGATTTGAAGTCCGTAGTCGGTGAGGAAATCCACGACCTTCGCCTGGATCCGGCTGATGGTGTCAATGGTCTGACTGGCGGTATCTCCCATATATGAATTTAAAATCCGTCACTGGTTAAACGGATTTATTGCGCCGCGTCAACATCAGAATGATTGACGGCGGCGGACTTTTTGCGAGTCTGTTCCGGCATGACTGTCAGAACCCGTAACCGGCTGATTACTTTCTTCATTCTGGCCGGTCCGTTTGTTTTCCTGCTCTGTCTGCTGCTGTTCTGGGACGCCGAACCGCCGCCCCCCGTGCCGCCCCTGCCCCATCCCAACGGCTACGAGAATCTGGTCAAGGCGGGGAATATGGTATCGAATGACTTCGAGGACTACGACGAACTTACTTCAGCAAAACTGCGGGAATTAATAAACAACGATGCCATGACATTGCAAACAGCCCGAACCGGATTGCAGCAGGAATGCCGGGTAACGCTGGATTATTCAGTGACGTCCTCGGCGCACCTGGATCAGCTGGCCGCCCTGAAACGTCTTGCCTACGCCTTCGTCGCGGAAGGTCGCCTGGCGGAAATGGAAAAACGCCCCGCTGACGCCGCCAAATCCTATTTGGACACAATTCGATTGGGCGACGCGTCGGCACGCGGCGGAGTCCTCATCGATCAACTGGTGGGCACGGCCATCGAATCAATCGGAGTTGGAAATTTGCAGAAGCTCGTCGATCAACTTGACGCCAAATCCTGCCGGGAGACCGCGGCGACCTTGGAAACCCTGGATTCCCAAAGGCAAACCTGGAACGCAGTGATGCAGCAGGAACGCGACTGGTCGCGCCGGACATTTCCAGATATCAGAAATGAAATTGGGCGAATAGCAATGCGTCGCACCCTGCAAACTACATTCAAAACGGCTGAGGAAAAATTTGATGCACAGATTGAAAAAACACGCCAATTGATCATTGAATTTGCCGCCCGCGCCTATCAACTGGACAAGGGCCATTCAGTCGCGACCGTTGCCGATCTGGTGCCAGACTATCTCAAAGCCATTCTGCAGGACCCGCTTACCGGCACGAACATGGTTTTTTCACCGTAATCCTGTCGGTAGCACCCGCGTCTCGCGGGTCGTTTCGGGCGTCACGCCCGAAACCTTTGGAAACGGGTTCTCACCGATTCCAGTGCGGGCTTGGATCAGTCGTGCACCCGCCGCCGCAATTCGGCGGGACGCCGAATTATACCCGCGGGACGCGGGTGCTACCCGCGATAAACGCAGCAGGCCGTGCAGGTTTCGGCCACGACGATCTCGGTGAGCAACGGAAGTTTCGGTTTCAATTTTCTCCAGATCCAAACCGCAATCTCCTCGCTGGTGGGATTTTCGAGCCCGGGAATTTCGTTCAGGTAACGGTGATCGAGCTTTTCCCAAACCGGCTTGAAGGCTGCGGTGATGTCAGCGTAATCCATCAGCCAGCCCAACTTCGGATCGCATTCACCCGCGACGACCATGTCCACCTGAAAGCTATGACCGTGCAACCGCCGGCATTTGTGTGACTTCGGCAGATGTGGCAACAGATGTGCCGCCTCGAACTGAAACGTGTTTCGCAATTCCATTTTCATTTTTTTAAGTCAGTGGTCAGTGGTCAATAGTCAGTGGCAACACAGGAACGACGATCGAAAAACTACTGACCACTGACTTGTCACATTTCCAAATCCGCCCACGTCACCAGCTCGCCGAGCGCCGGCCGGCCATCATGCCGCCACGTCAGCGGGGGATTCTGCATCCGGCCGAGGGGGCAGACCCGTGTCACACCCCAGCGCGCCAGTTGCGTCGCCAGCTCCTCGATTTGATGTTCGGACGCAGCAATGCCGACGGTCGAAACCTTGCCGCGCACAACTTCGGCGTGTTGCAGCATTTCCACCAGATCCTTCACCGGTTTCACGTAAATGAACCGGTTCAGGCAGGAAATTTGGAAACGCGCATCCGCCTCAAACACCACCGTCCACGCCGTGGACTCCTGGCTGTGCCACATCAGGGTCTCGGGTGAATGCGCCGCGCGCACTTTGTAAATCCCCCGGCGCGAGGCAATGCCGGCCGCATGCGGCGCCGGCAGTTCACCGCGCGGCTCGGTCTGCTCGCGCCGTTCCAATTCATCCGCCAGCAATTCAGCAAACTTTTCCGGCGACATTTCACCGCCGGGTTGCAGGTAAATCACGTGCGGCGAAAGACAGCCGAGCTGGTTCCAAGCCACGACATCGTCCGTCACGCGGGCTGCAATCCGTGGCGCGTTCAAACGGGACAATACTTCCCTTGCCACAAAACCAAAACTCACGCGCTGGCCATAGCCGAGAAAACGCACGTGCGCCGGCAACCGCGAGCGGATGGCCGCCAGATTTTCATCGCTGCCGGTCGCGGTGACACAACTGGCCTCGGCAAAAAGGATATTCTCCAGATCCGCATTCCCGCCACGCCATTCGGCAATTTCCAGGCACGCCCCCAGTTTCGGATCGGCCTCATAGAGCGAATGCGCAAACAGCCGCGGCAGGAATGCCGAGCCGCTGGCGCATTTCACGAACTGGGCCGAACGCGCCAGCAAGCCGAGGATGATGCTCATCCACGCCGGATTCGGAATGTTGCCGGCGGCGACGTGAACAAGAAATTCCGGGCCGACGGCCATGGCTGCGCGCGACGATTTTTGTTCCACTTCCGTCGCGGTCACCGCGTCGAGCCGGCGGGCGTTACCGAATTCCTGAACCAACAACGCACGCAGGTTCTCCGGCGTCACTTGTCGGAAGAAATCGTCCAAACCGCGCTGAAGCGTTTTATGGGAAAAACCGGTTTCGCCCGGGCCGCGTTCCAGAACCAGTTTCCGAAAGGTATGGTCAGGTTTCAACCAGGCGTCCGCCACGTCACTCAACACTTTCACGAGTTGCTCTGTCGAGCGCCCGGAAAGATAACGCTCACGATTGCGCTTCAGCGTCTGACATGCCTCCGCCAACATGGCCGGCGACAACGTCGCTTCCGGCGGCAGATCCGCGAGAAAATAATTTGGTAGATTCATTTCTTTGGAGGGCATTGCTTCGTCAATGCCCAAACTCGTCAGGGAAGTGACGAAGCACTTCCCTCCAACATCATCAATGAACAGCCGCGTGGTTCAGCGGCCTGGGCGCGGCCAATCAATTCAAATCCGTCACCACGCCGAACAGCCATATCCTCCGTCTGAATGGCCATCACGGAAAAAACGTTCGCCAGATCAAATACACGGACCAAACCTGATTCCCCGTGCGCCACTTCCCGTCCCGTCTCCGGCGAAACGATCTGTACCCGCGCCCAGGGAGGGAATTGGAAGTGACAAGTGACAGGTGACAGGTGACAAGATGGAGTGGTTTCTCGTGCCACTTGCCACTTGTCACCCGCCACTGCGTAAGCCTGCGAACTTAACTCGCTCATGCCGTATTCGCAGATGATATTCTCAGGTGTAACACCGAGTCGTTCCGCGATGAGTGCGTGTAATTCCTCCTTCGGCAGCGCGCGGGAACGGTTCTTATAACCGCCGGTTTCCATCACGCGCGAACCGGCGGGAAGCTGAAACCGGAGGTCGCGTGCTGCTAAAAAATCCAGCAGATGCACAAACGAAAAGGCCGTGCCCAACAGCAATGACGGGTGACGGGTGACGAGTGACGAGTTCAGTGCGGCAAGCACGGCGTCAAAATCCAAAGTCCAGGAACCGTCGGAGGCAGCGGATCCAAAAAATGAACGCCCCGCGCTTTCACAAACGCGGCTACGCACTGTTTCTAACATGTGGACCAGCGAAGAGTGCCGCGCTTGCACCGGTGGCGGGGTCAGACAGATCAATCGTAAATCGTAAATCGCAAATCGTAAATCTGGCCAAACATTCGCCAGGAACCATGGCCATAGTGATGTCTCGTAAACATTCAATGACTCCACCGAATGGAAGTGGCGGCTGGGCTTCTGCGCGGTGGTGCCGCTGGAATGGAAAACCGCAGTACGTTCCTCCGGCGGAAGGCAGGTAAGTTCCAGTTCCTTGAATGCACTCGTCGGCACGGCGGGAATTTGCGTCCAATGTTCAATGAACTCCGGCGTCACCTCACGCGCCTCGCAGATTTTTCGGTAGGCGGCGTTGTGTTTGAACTGGAGCGCAAAAAGTTCGAGGGCCAGAGCATTGAACCCTCGGAGGGGCGAGTTACACGAGTCCCCATTCTCATTCTTTGAGTCAGGGCCACGTGTAACTCGTCCCTCCGAAGAAATAGCCCGGCGCCAGCGCGCCGCGAAGTCTGAAAGTTCCTGGTTCATGCGGTTTTATTTGCCGGCTGGTTTTCCGCCACAGCCGACAGGCATTATACCCTGAAATGCGCTTGCGGCAAGGGGATTGCCGCGGGATTTGTGGCGCAGGATTGCCAATGGTGCGTTTGTCCGTCACACTCGTTTTTCAATGAACAAACGGTTTTTCATCACCACCGCGATCGATTACGTGAACGGCCAGCCGCACCTCGGCCACGCTTACGAAAAAATCGTTGCCGACGTGATCGCGCGGTCGCGACGCAGCCTCGGGCAGCAGGTTTTTTTCCTGACCGGCCTGGATGAACACGGCCAGAAGGTCCAGCAGGCGGCGCAGGCGGAGGGTAAATCGCCGCAGGCTTACTGCGACGAACTGGCGGCCGATTGGAAGGCGTTCGCGAAGAAACTGGAACTGACGAATGATGATTTTGTCCGGACCACCGAGCCGCGACACAAGGAATTTGTCCAGGCGATTCTGGCCGGGCTTCACGCCGCCGGACAATTTTACCGGGCTACTTACGAAGGATTTTATTCGACCAAAGAAGAAACGTTTCTGACCGAGAAGGACCGGCTTCCCGATGGAACGTTTGATCCGTCCTATGGCGAAGTCATTAAACTGAAAGAGGACAATTACTACTTCAAACTCCGCGATCATCAGCAATGGTTGATTGATTATCTCGAAGCGAATCCATCGTTTGTACAGCCGGATTACCGGCGCAACGAAGTGCTCGGCTTTCTCAAGAACAACACGCTGGAAGACCTCTGCATCTCGCGCCCGGCCGCACGCTTGAACTGGGGCATTCCCCTCCCCTTCGACAAGGATTTCGTCACCTACGTCTGGTTCGACGCGCTGGTGAATTACATCTCCATCCCCGCCGCGCATGGCGATGCTGCCATTCGCGCGGCATCGCACTCCAACCTCCGGACTCCGGACTCCGAACTTGAATTGTGGCCCGCGGAGATTCACGTCATCGGCAAGGACATTTTGAAATTTCACGCCGTGTTCTGGCCCATCATGCTCAAAGCCATGGGCCTGCCGCTGCCGAAACAACTTCTGGTTCACGGCTGGTGGCAGAAGGACGGCGCGAAAATCAGCAAGAGCACCGGCAACATTGTGGATCCCATTGTCGTCATTGACGAATGGGGTCTGGACGCCTTCCGGTTTTACGTCTTGCGCGAACTCGACATCGGCCCGGACGGCAACTGGACCGACGCCGGTTTTAAGGCGCGCTACCAGGCCGAACTCGCCAACGGTCTCGGCAATCTGGTCAACCGTTCGCTCTCGATGCTCAAGCGCTATCGCAACGGAATCGTGCCGGCGAAAGCAAATGAACTTTCGGAAGATGTGACCACGAAAGCAGAATCGTGCCGGGCTTCGCTGCAAGCGAATGAACTACAAGCCGGGCTTGAATGGATTTGGAAGGTGGTTGCGCGCGCTAATCAGTATGTAGACCAAACCGCGCCGTTCAAACTCGCCAAGGACCCGGCACAAGCCAAACGGCTCGACGACGTGCTCTACAACCTTGCCGAAACCTGTCGCGTGCTGGCGGTTTTGCTCTGGCCATTCCTCCCCGGCACGGCGACAAAGATTTACGCCCAACTCGGTTTGACCGGCGCGCCGGACAAATTTTCCGAAGCGACATGGGGTGGACTGCAGCCGGGCCATAAAATCGGTGAACCCGCGCCGCTGTTTCCCCGCAAAGAACCGTGATGGCGACGACACTTGCTTCCCGCAAACCGGCTCGTACCGCAGTCATCCCAACCGAGGGTTGCGGTGGTGTCCCGCCGCCAGCAGGAACACCCGGCGAGTCGCCGGGTGAACTCGCAGGCAAGGACGCCCGCGCTACCGGGTTGAGGCCGGCAGTTCTGAAATCCCATTTCCAAAACCGATAACATTTCCTATGCATTCCAAGGAAATTGTTGCCCTCGCAATTTTTGCACTGACCTATCTGTTGCTCAGCGGACGCCAATTGCACATTCTGCCCTTGAACCGACCCGCCGCCGCGCTGCTCGGCACGGTGCTGATGGTCGGCTGTGGCATCCTCACGCCCGAACAAGCCTACCGGGCCGTGGACTACGACACGCTGGTGCTGCTGCTGGGCATGAGCCTTATCTCGGCTTACCTTTATCTCGCGGGATTTTTTGAATGGACGGCGGACTGGGTGCTGCGCGTGGCAAAAACTCCGCAGCGGCTGCTCCTGTACCTGACACTCTCGGCCAGCGTTTTGTCCGCGCTGCTCGTGAACGACACAATTTGCCTGATGTTGACGCCACTGGTCGTTACCGTTGTGGTGCGCGGGCGATTGCCGTTATTGCCTTACCTCCTGGCCCTGGCGATGAGCGCCAACATCGGCAGCACCTGCACGCTTGTCGGCAACCCGCAAAACATGATTATCGGCCATCTGTCCAAAATCCCTTTCACAAACTTTTGCCTGTCGCTCCTCCCGGTTTCCATCGCCGGACTGGCGGTTGAATTCGCGATCCTGAGTTTTGCCTTCCGCAAGACGCTTCGCACCATTTCGATTCAACTGGCCGAAGTTCCTCAACACCCGCTGGACCGGCGGCTCATGGCCATGACCCTCGGCGTGCTCGCGCTGGTGTTTGCGGGGTTTGTGGCCGGATTCAATCTCTCGTGGACGGCGCTCGCCGGCGCGACGCTGGTGATGGTCATTGCCCGACGTGATACGCACGCGGTACTCAAGCTGGTGGATTGGAACCTTCTTTTTTTCTTCGCCGGCCTTTTTGTTGTCGTCGAAGGACTCAACCGCACCGGCCTGCCGGAACAGATTTATCATCAGCTGCGCGGACTTTTCGGTTCAAGCACCGGAAGACAGGCCTGGAACCTCGCCTGGTTCTCGGTCGCCGGTTCCAATGTTTTTTCCAACGTGCCGTTCGTGCTGGTCGCCGGCAAATGGATTCCCGGCTTTGCCCATCCCGAGTTGATGTGGAAGGTCATGGCGCTGGCCACCACCTTTGCCGGCAACCTTACCATCCTCGGTTCCGTGGCCAACATCATCGTGGTCGAATCCGCGCGCCAGCACATCAAGATCAGCTTTTGGGACTATGCGAAAATCGGCATCCCGGTGACGTTGCTGACCACCGTCATTGGCGTAGCAATCCTGTTGTTGGTGGGATAAACGCCGTTGCAGTTCGCCGGCGCGGCGTTAAATTAGGTCCATGAAAACGGGTCTTGCTTCGACCTTTTCCTCGCTCGTGACCTTGGTGCTGGCCGCCCTGGTCATGACCGGTTGTGCCACCACCAGGCCGATTGACTGGAACAGCCGCGTCGGCAGCTACACCTTTGACCAGGCCGTGACCGAGCTGGGTCCGCCGGACAAGCAGGCCAAACTGAGCGACGGCAAAACCGTGGCTGTCTGGATTACGCATCGCGAAGGCGGCACCAGCTTCAGCGTCGGCACGGGTTTCTATGGCGGCAACACCGGGTTCGGTGTCGGCCAGACGGTTGGAACGGGTTACAGCGACCGCGTATTGACACTGACCTTCGGCACGAACAATGTGCTCACCGCGTGGTCAAAGAATTACTGACATGAAACCTCCGCGAAGCAATCGTAGCAGCTTTCGAACGAAAGCCGGACTCTTTCCGTTTCTGGGATTTGCGGCGCTCTGCCGAGACGCCGCTACGCTAAAGCAAAGTTTTTTCAGCGGAGCATTTCTGCTGATGGTCATTTCGGGAGTGCTTCTCCTGCTGCTTTCCGGCTGCACGTCCACCGGCCCTTTAACCACACAGCAGGCGAATTATCCGGCAGACAAAGTGGACGCCCGCGGCCTGTTCGCCGAAAATTGCGTCACCTGCCACGGTAAAAATGGACGCGCCCACACTTTCCACGGCTGGTTTGTTGGCGCGCAGAATTTCGCCAACCTGGAATGGCAGATGGGTACCACGGATGGACAGATTGTCAATGCGATCAAAGCCGGGCCGGGCCTGATGCCGGCTTTCGCAAATAAATTATCCCCGTCCGAAATTGAAGCGCTGGCAAAGTACGTACGCACCTTCAGAACAACGGAATAGGTCTAAAGCGTCGGAAACCGAAAAAGCAAACGTCGTTGGCAGGAAAAATGCCTTCTATTAAATAAATCCAATGAAAATGAAATTCGTGGCAAAAGGTTCCCTGCTGGCCGTTCTGGTTCTCGCCGTTGTTTTTATTTCCGGCTGCGCCACGGTTCCGCCGGTGGATTGGAACAGTCGCGTCGGCAGCTACACCTTCGCCCAAGCCGTCCATGAACTTGGGCCTCCGAATCGGCAAAGCCGGCTCAGTAACGGCGGGACGGTGCTTAAATGGTTTCTCCAACCGGCTGGCGGTGCCGGCGTGCCCAACAATGGCATGAACAATGGCTTCGGCGTGGGCCAGAGTATGAGTGTTGGTTTGAACGACCGCTATCTGCAATTGACGTTCGACACCAACGGCGTGCTGACAGATTGGTCGAAGAATTATTGAATTGAGAATTTGCCGTTGTGCCTGGCGCCGGGTCCCGGATGAATCTCATTTTAAGCGTTGTCCGGTTGCCGCAGCCGGTCAGTCACGCGAACACCCGCCATACACACGGCGGTGGGTATTCGCCGGCTGAACTCGAGAGCGCTGCTCGCTTTTTGAAAAAACTCACGGTGAGATTGCGGTGCGGCTGACTAAAATCCAGGTCGATATTATTTTAACCACCCTGTTTTAACTTGACTTTACTTATGGTCATTCTAATAATATAGTTTGCGGATTGCCTTCTGAGTACTGCAACAATCCGGAAAACTTTGAAGCGCTGTAATATGAGAATTTGCAGCATCCTCCTGACAATCTGGACCGGTGCGTTGGTACCGCTGTCTGCACAACCTCCCGCCATCACCAACCCACCGGTCGGTCAAGCTGTATGGGCGGGCGGCAACGTCACTTTGACCGTGGGGGCTTCTGGCAACGGACCATTCCATTATCAATGGCAGATCGATTCAATAAACCTGCCCAATGGTATCATCACGACGGTTGCCGGCGGAGGAAACGGTGGTGACGGCAGCGCCACCACCAACGCCAGTCTGAACAGTCCCTTTGCCGTGGCTGCGGATGCCTCCGGCGACCTGTTTATTGCGGATCTGGGCCACCAAAGCGTCCGTATGGCGGGCACCAACGGTATTATGACGACGGTCGCGGGCAACGGCACATACGGTTATTCGGGTGACGGCGGCTCCGCCACCAATGCAAGCCTGGCTTATCCCGATGGAGTGGCGGTGGACGCCACCGGCGACCTGTTCATTGCGGACAACCTCAATGAACGTGTTCGCAAAGTAAGTACCAACGGCACCATCACCACAGTAGCGGGTAATGGCGCATTGGGTTATTCCGGTGACGGTGGCCCCGCCACCAATGCCAGTATGCACTTCCCTGACGACGTGGCCGTGGACACCTCCGGCAACTTGTTCATCGCGGATACCGGCAACCGGTGCATCCGGGAAGTAAGCACCAATGGCACCATCACGACCGTAGCCGGCAACGGCACGCCGGGTTTTTCCGGCGACGGCGGTCCCGCCACCAACGCCAACCTGAATGCTCCCAAAGGCGTGGCCGTGGACAACTCGGGTAACTTGTTCATTGCCGATTGGTCTAATACCCGCGTCCGCAAGGTGAGCACCAACGGCATCATCACAACGGTGGCCGGCAACGGTACCTATGGTTATTCGGGCGACGGCGGTCCCGCCACCAACGCCAGTATGGGTTACCCCTGGCGAGTAACCGTGGACGCCCTTGGCAACTTGTTCATCGCCGACTATGGCCTTCAACGCATTCGCATGGTCAATGCCAACGGCATCATTACAACGGTGGCCGGCAACGGCAACAACGGTTATTACGGTGACGGCGGGATGGCTACCAGCGCCAGTTTGAACTTTCCTTATGGTGTGGCGGTAGATGCTTCCGACAATCTTTTTATTGCGGACACGGACAACAACCGTATCCGTAAAGTAACGCCCGATCTGCCCACGTTATCACTCCACAGCGTGACGGCGGCCAATGCGGGGGATTACCAGGTGGTGGTAACCGGTTCCGGCGGCAGTGTGACCAGCAGCGTCGCCACCGTGATTGTAGCCACGATTACCCGCCAACCGGCCAGCCGCGCCAATGTGGTGGGCACAACGGCAACTTTTTCCGTGGCGGTCGGTGGAGTGGCTTCGTCGGGTTATCAATGGCTGAAAAATGGTTTGGCCATGACCGACGGTGGCAATGCCTCGGGTTCGACGGCCGATACCCTCACCTTGGGCGCTGTGCAACATGCCGATGCGGCCAGCTATGCGGTGGTGATAACCAATGTGGCGGGCTGTGTCACCAGTTCACTGGCCATCCTCACGGTTGTTGATTCGCCCCTGTCCATCAATACGCAACCCGCCAGTCGAGCCCTGTGGGCAGGCGGCAATGTCACCTTCAGCGCGGAAGTTTCCGGCGTCGGGCCGTTCACCTATCAATGGCAATTCAACCACACGAATCTGGCCAACGGCATCATCACGACGATCGCCGGCAATGGCACGGCGGGTTATTCGGGTGACGGCGGCCCCGCCACCGGCGCCAGCTTGAATGGCCCTCTCGGCACAGCGGAGGATACGTTTGGCAACCTTTTTATTGCGGACAATAATAACTGTGTCATTCGCGAAGTGAACGCCGGCGGCATCATTACCACTATAGCCGGCAACGGCACGGCAGGTCATGCCGGCAACGGCGGCGCAGCCACCAACGCCAATTTGGAATCTCCAACGGGCGTGGCGGTGGATGCCGCCGGTAACCTGTTCATTGCGGATGACGGGAACAACTGGGTCCGAAAAGTGGATACCCATGGCATCATCACCACCGTGGTGGGCGATAACTATTACGGTTATTCCGGAGACGGCGGCCCCGCCACTGATGCGAGCTTGTACCAGCCCGGTGGCGTGGCGTTGGATGCCGCCGGCAATCTGTTCATTGCCGATACCGGCAACCAGCGCATTCGAATGGTAGACACCAACGGCATAATCACAACCATCGGAGGCAACGGCACGGCGGGGTATGCCGGCGACGGCGGTCCCGCCACCGGCGCCAACCTGGATGCTCCCTTCGGTATTGCGGTGGATGTCGCCGGCAATGTGTTCGTCGCCGAGGCTGGCAACAGCGTCATTCGCGAAATATACACCAATGGCATGATCACCACCGTGGCGGGGACTGGCGGACCCGTTCCGGCAGTTGTCTCCACCAGCGCGATGGATTACCGAACCGATTCCAGCGACGGCACACCTGCGACCAGCGTCAGTCTGGACCGTCCTTTTGGCGTGGCGGTGGATGCCGAGGATAACGTGTTCATCGCAGACACCTACAATTACCGGATCAGTCAGGTCAACACCAACGACTTTATCACAAGGGTGGCGGGCTCGGGGGCGGGTTACCCGGCACATGGAAGTTATTCCGGCGACGGCGGCGCCGCCACCAATGCCCGTTTGAATTATCCCTATGGTGTGACAGTGGATGCCGCCGGCAACTTGTTCATTTCGGATACCGCCAACTACCGTGTCCGCAAAGTGACCAACACCCGGGGCCCGGTCTTGACGCTGAACAACGTGACGGCGGCCAATGCGGGCGATTATCAAGTAGTCGTGAACGGTCCGGGCAGCAGTGTGACCAGCAGTGTGGCCAACCTGACCGTAGCCCTCTCGCCGCTCATTTATCAAACCGTTCCCAACCCCGACGGCAGTGTGTCGCTCAATTTCGTGAGCCAACCCGGTTCAACCAATGTGGTGCTTTGTACCACCAACCTTTCGCCGCCGGCCGTCTGGCAGCCGCTTTCGACCAACATCGCCGGGATCGATGGCAATTGGCAATTTACCGACGCCACCGCGCCAACCAGCCCGGCGAAGTTCTACCGGTCCCTTGCGCCTTGACCCGACGGTTAATGCTCCAATTTATAATCCGCAGTTCCTTTTGTACTGTTCCAAAGATGTTTTAATTTCTCCGAGTTCTCCAGATTGTTCTGGCGCCGTATCCTCCACCATTCCATCTTGCACAGTGACCAACGTGAACGACTCTAAATCCTCCGGGTTCAAAGAGTCATTTCCATAAAACACTACCACCCCATCCAGGTTCCGATTGGTTAGATTATTTGACATGACCTCGGGTATGCGCGAACCCGTTAAGGGAGTACGCAATTTCCGGGCATCCTTCCATATCTGTTGAATGACGAACGGCGACCCGGGTTCATCTCGTTTTGCGACTGCATAGACGATTAATGGGGACTTTTTTGTACGCGCCTCAGGAGTAAGAGCAAGCGAGTCAAACCTGGAATTATCAACCGTCAACCACGCGAACCAAACAGCACTCGCCAGGCACAACAGAATAACGATGCCCAGGATACACTTTATCAAATGATTTCCTGGCATAATCTTGAGTGGTTTATGGCTGTTTCATACGAAGCGTTTTCGCCCCTGGCGCGCGAGTGCACGCCTGAATTTCCCTGCCCCGCAAATCCGCAATTTAATTCAACGCGACGCCGCGGCGGATGTAGGTCGGGATGTCGAGGTCTTCGCCTTTGTGAATCGTCGGTTCGCTCTTGTCGAACCGGCCCTTGGAAATTATCGCCAGCGGCAACTGGGCCTGGCGCATTTTGGCAACCGTTTTCCGCGCGCGTCCGCTGCCATGTCGGGCCAGCACTTGCTCGCGCTGTTCCTGCGTCAAGGGCGGAGCGGGCGGCGCACAACGTGACGCCGACCGCGCTGAACCGCGCGCACCCGTCGGTTGGTCCAAATAACCCGTCGTCATCGGCGTTTCAGCCATCGCCATGGCGCCGTTTGCTTTCGCCGCGATAACCGTCACGGATAAATGGTTTTTTAATGCCTCGTCCACCGCTGCGCCCATGATAACCTGCGCGCGTTCGCAATGACGGCTGATTTGTTCCATCACCCGCCCCACCTCGGCCATCGTCAAGTCCTTGCCGCCCATCATGCTCACCAGCACGGCATCGGATTCGGCCAGCACGCGGCCTTCTTCCAGCAACGGATGGTTGAGCAATTTTTCCACCACCTCGCGCGAACGCGCCGGGCCGGAGGCTTCAACGGAGGCAAACGCGCTTTCGGAATGGCGGTTGCGCACCAGGGCGCATAAATCGTCAAAGTGAATCTGAATCAAGCCCGGCCGCGTGAGCAGCCGCCACACGCCGCGCACGCCATCGACCAGCAACTCATCGGTAATGCGAAACGTGTCGAGCACGCTCGTGTTTTCGTCAATCAGCTTGAACGTTTTCTGGCACGGCAGGCAGATGACGCCGTCCGCGACGGACTTGATCTGCTCCAGACTTTGTTGTGCCTGTTGCAGGCGGCGATTGCCTTCACAAACGAAGGGCAGCGTCACAAAAGCCAGCACCAGCGCTCCCGTTTCCCTGGCCGCACGCGCCAGCACGGGCGTGATGCCGCTGCCCGCACCGCCGCCAAGGCCAGCGACAACAAAAATCACATCTGCGCCTTCGCACGCGGTTTTAAGCGTGGTGAATTGCTCTTCCGCAATCGCCCGTCCGCGTTCGGGATCGCCGCCGGTGCCCAAACCACGCAACAATTTCGTTTCGAGATGGATTTTCAAGGCGACGGTCGATCCGGCGAGCGACGTCGCATCCGTATTGACCGCCACGAAACCCGCGCCAGCGAATTCCTCCCGGTTCATCACCTCCAGCAGGCTGACGCCGGCGCTGCCGACGCCGAATATTTTGGCGGCAGGGGTTTTGGCCGGTTCCAGCATCGCCGCAGGGGTTTGAGTTTTGGTCTTCATCGTGGATGGGATTCAGGGTCGTTGCAGAAAGCGGCCCAGCGCACCCTTGATACCCTGCGCCAGCGACGGTTTGCCTTCGCGTTTGCGCGTCTTGAACGAGCCGAATTTCACGAGGCCGATGGCGGTGAAAAATTCCGGCTGGTCGAGCGCGGATTTGAGGCCGCTGATGGAATTGGTCTGGCCGATGGAAACCGGCATTTGCATAACCTGCTCCGCGAGTTTGGCGATCTGCGGAATACGCGCGCCGCCGCCGCCAAGAAAAACGCCCGCGCGCAAATAGTCAAACAGCCCGGCCTGCTCCAAATCCTGGGCGACCAGCTGGAAGATTTCCTCCAGCCGCAGCGACATGATGCGTTGCAAATGCTCGACGTTGATGGTCTTGAGCGGCAGGCCGAGTTCATTGGTGATGGTGACGGTCTGGCCTTCGATTTTCCCATCCAGCAAGGCGCAGCCATGTTCCAGCTTGAGCTTTTCCGCGCGGCTCAACGGCACCTTCAGCCCGTAAGCCAGATCATTGGACACATGATCGCCGCCAATGGCGAGCACGCCGGTATGCCGGATGACACCGCCCGCATACACAACGTAATCGGTCGTGCCACCGCCGATATCAATGACCAGCGCGCCCAGCTCCTTTTGCTCGCTGGTCAACAGGGCGAGCGACGAAGCGAGACCGTTAAAAACAATTTCATCCACTTCCAGTTGCAAACCTTTTACCAGCCGGATGGCATTCTGCAACCGGTTGGTGTTGCCGTGGACCACATGCACGTCCACTTCCAAACGTGACCCCAGCATTCCGACCGGGTTCGTTACGCCGTCCTGGCCGTCCACGAAAAAGTGCTGGCGGATGGCGTGTACGACATTGTTTTCCGTGGGTAAATTGATCGCCTTCGCATTTTTAATGACATCCTGCACATCGTCCTCGGAAATTTCGCGGTCGGCGGAAACCACCGGATGGACGCCCCGATTGTTAAAGCCGCGGATGTGCCCACCGGTCACCCCCAGATAAACATTGCGGATCTCCACGTCGGCCATCTGCTCGGCTTCGACGACGGCGTTGCGCACGTCCTCTTCGGCCTGGGTCGTGTCCGCAATCTCGCCCTTGCGCACGCCGCGCGAGCGGGCCTGGCCGAGGCCGATGATGTTCAGCGCGCCGTCAGCGCCCTGCTCGCCCACGACGGCGCAGACCTTCGACGTGCCGATTTCCAAACCGACAATGATGGATGAATCGTCAAACATTTTTCCTCCGGACGGGTGGCGGGTTGTTTGGCCTCGGCAATGTGGCCGGCACGGCGACGGCTTCCACCCAACGAACCGGCACATTGTTGGAAACCGCCAGATTGAGCGCCGCTATCGCCCTGTTCATGCGTTGTCCCAAATCGTAAATCTCGCGCCAGCGTCGCAATTGTTGGTCCAGATTGTCGAGACCAAAAGTAATTTCGCTGCCCTGCTCCGTCGTTGCCAGCACCACGCCGGGCGACGACACGTCGATGCGCCGCAAGTTGACCAGCCCGGTCATCACGGAGCGGTTGAAGGTGCCGACCAACTGCAACGCCGCCAGTACCTGCGGCGACTCAACCCGCTGGCCCGGCTGCAATTGATATGTGTTCAACCCCACGATCACCGGCAACTGGTCCCGTATCTGTGCCAGTGGTATCACACAAAGCCGGGGATCGAGCGGTTGCATGACATAACCATCCGCATCCAGTTGAAACACTGTCACCTGGATACCGCCCGCCGCACCGGCCCGCGGCACGTCCACCTGCGCGACCGGCTGGCGCTCCGTCACCCGAATCCGCAACGTGCTGGGCAGGACGCGCTCGACCGAAACGGAGCCAACGGTCGAAACCAGCTCCAAATTCCGCTTCACTGCCGCCAGATCCAGCGCCATCAGATTGTCACCGGGTCGCACGCCTGACCACCGGCGCAATTTATCCGGAGCAATGACCCCGTCCGTTTGCACGTCAACGCGCCGGATGGCGAATTCGGAATTTTCATATACGAATTTGTCGAGCGTCCACTCGCCCGCGCGCCAGAACAGGTAGAGACCGAAGACCGTGCCAAAAGTGACGGCCAGCGCAACGGCCCCCAGCCGCAGGCGCGTCGCGCGCACCTGCCGCGAGCGCAGTTTCACGTCGAGCACGTACCGGTGACTTAATCGCCGGTTCTTTGGTTCGCGTCTAAAAAACCACATGGTTCAATTCAAAATTTAAAAGGAAAAATTAACAAATAACCGGCTCAGCCAACCGACGCCGGTGACCTGGCATTCTTAATTTTGCATTTTTCCTTTCTTTGCAGGGCCAAATCCACCATGCGCTGGCAAAGCTGCGCGTAATTCAACCCGGCCGCCGCCGCCGCTTTCGGCAGCAGGCTCGTTTCCGTCATGCCCGGCAAGGTATTGACCTCGAGCACCACCGGTTCGCCATTGGCCCGCACCATCACGTCCACCCGGGCGTAATCGCGCCCGCCCACGGCTTTGAATGCGCCGAGCGCAGCGTCCTGAATCCGCCGCGTCGTCAGCGCATCAAAGGGCGCCGGGCAGAAATATTCCGTGCGGCCCGCCGTGTACTTGTTGTGATAATCATAACTGCCAACCCTGGGGCGGACTTCCACTACCGGTAATGTTTCGTTCGCGAGGATAGCGACCGTGGATTCGCGTCCGACAATTTTTTCTTCAATCAAAACTTCCGAATCAAATTTCATCGCCTCGACCAGCGCAGTTTGCCAGTCCGCGACGCGCTCCACAAACTGTAATCCAACACTTGAACCCTGCCGGACGGGCTTCACCACCAGGGGGGGCTGCCAATCCTGCGGCCACGGAGTCTCCGCCGAATTCACAACAAAAAATTTCGCCGTTGGGATACCGGTTTCAAGGCAGCGCCGTTTCGTCAGCACCTTGTCGAACGCAATGCGGCTCGCTTCGGCATCACAACCCGTGAAAATGGCGCCAAGTTCGTCCAGGCGCCGCTGAACCGTGCCGTCCTCGCCATAGGTGCCGTGCAACACCAGAAACACCACGTCCGTTGCCTTCGGCAAATCAAATTCACCGTCTTTCGGATCCACTTCGAAAACCGTGTGGCCGAGCGAGCGCAAAGCCGCTGTTACCGCCGCGCCGGAACGCAACGATACTTCGCGCTCGGCGCTGGGGCCACCCAACATGACCGTGATATTCAATTTCCGATTCATCCTTCGCCAATGATTTCAACTTCCGTTTCCAACTCGATTCCGCGCTCGACTTTCGCGCGTTGTTTAAGCAAGTCAATCAAATTCAATATGTTGCGTGCCGTGGCCGTGCCGTCATTCACGATAAAATTGCCGTGTTCGGCGGAAACCACGGCACCGCCGACGCGGGCGCCCTTCAGACCCAGTTCGTCCACCAGTTTTCCCGCGGGAATTTGAGCGGGGTTTTTGAACAGGCAGCCGGCACTGGGCGCGGCGGGCTGCGATGCCCAGCGTTTTTCACTGAACGCCTTCATGCGTGCCTCAATCTCTCCACGCGGCGCGGATTGGCATTTGAAAACCGCGCCCAGGGCGATCCGGTTTTTCAACGCGGCGCAATGGCGGTATTCCACCGCCATTGCCTGGGGCGCGAGTTCGCGGATGTTGCCATCAAAATCCATCAGCCGGACCGACTCGACGACATCGAACGTCTGGCCACCCATGGCGCCGGCATTCATCCGCAATGCGCCGCCGACGCTACCCGGAATGCCTTCCAGAAATTCCACGCCGCTTAAACCGCTCCGCCGCGCTTCCACAGCGACGTTCTTCAATCTCGCGCCCGCGCCACAGCGCAGGCATTCGCCGTCCACCTCAATCCGGCTGAAATTCGCGTGTGTCAGGCAAATCATCACGCCGCGAAACCCGCCGTCGCGCACCAGCAAGTTTGAGCCGCGGCCAATCACAAAAAACGGCACGCCGCGCGCGCCGCAAAACTTCACGATGCCCGCCAAATCCATTTCCGAAGCCGGCTCGACGTATACATCCGCCGGCCCGCCGACGCGCAGCGTGGTGTGCTTTGTCATCGGTTCGGCGCGGCAAATCACGGCTTCGCGTGAAAGGCACGCGGCCAGCTCGCCAGCCAGATCATTTTTGTTGTGCACAGGCATTTCCAAAATGGCTTCAGGCGCGTTCATGCGGCACAAACATGTTCCTGCTTCGGTTCGCCGGAGAGCGGTTGCGGGAGTTCCGCCTCCCGCCGGTTTTCTTTCGGCAAGCTAACGCTCGAACTCCAGCAAGCGTTCAGGATGTTTTCGGCAATTTGTTCCGCCGCTTTGGGCGAGTGCCATGGTACGAGCGCGGTTTGCATGGAAATCCGTGTGGCTTCATTTTCGGCCAGCTCGCGCAGCATGGCCGCCACTCTTTCCGGGGCCGCGTTTTTCTGTTCGAGCAACCGGGCCGCGCCAGTGGTCTCGAAGGCGCGCGCATTGTGGAATTGATGATTGTCCGCCGCAGCCGGAAACGGGACGAGCAGCGATGGCAGGCGCATCGCCGCAATTTCGGCCAGCGACGAAGCGCCGGCCCGACTTACGGCAACGGTGGCTGCGCCCAGTGCCAAATCCATGTCCGCGAGAAAGGGTTGAACGACGGCCTTCAAACTGCGTTCGGCATAGGTGCGCTTTACCTGTTCAAAATGAGCCGCGCCGGTGAGGTGCAGCCATTGCCAGGTTGAATGGTGATCTGCCAACCCGGGCAGGGTGGCCAGGATGATTTCATTAATACCGCTGGCCCCCTGGCTGCCACCCATGACCAAAACCGTCGGGCGGTTGGGATCGAGTCCAAGGGCAAGGCGGCATTGCCGGAGCCGGGGCTCGACAGGGTCTTGTCCCACCGAAAATTGCGGACGCACCGGCGTGCCCGTGTGGGTGATTTTCCCCACCCGCAACCGCGAAACCGTCTCCGGAAAGCCGACAAATGCCTCGTTCACGAAACGTGCCAGGAACCGGTTCGCACGGCCGGGAATCGTGTTGGATTCGTGCAGGAACGTTTTAGCGCCAAGCTCCCTGGCCACGAAAATCGGTGGGGCGCTGGTAAAGCCGCCCATCGCCAGAACGGCATCCGGTTTGCACCGACGGAAAATTTTTCGCGCAGTGAACAACGATTTTACAAAACTGGCGGTGAAGGAAAAATAATTGCGATTTTGCAGGCCGACAGCCGGCAGGATGAAAATCTCCATGCCGCGCGCGGATTTCACCGCCTGCTGATCAATTTCTTTGGGTGAAATGAGCAGGGCGGTTCGGCAGCCGCGCTGGTTCAATTGCCCGGCGACGGCCAGTCCCGGAAAGAGATGCCCGCCCGTCCCGCCGCACGCGATGGCGACGAAGGGCGGTTTGGCTCCGGGCTGGGTCATGTGGATTGGGTGGAGGGAAGTTCGTCGGTTCCGAGGGCGGGGATTTTTTCACGCGCCTGGGCGTGGCGCGCGATGCTGAACAAAATTCCCACACAGGTCAACATGGCCATCAGGTTCGAGCCGCCGTAACTGATGAACGGCAGCGGCAGGCCTTTGTTCGGCAGCGCGCTGGTGACCACGCCGATGTTGATCGCCGCCTGCAGACCGATTAACAGCGTGAGACCGGTTCCCAGCAAAAGGCCGAACGTATCGCGGGCATTGAGCGCAATGTAAATCCCGCAAATCACGATGATGACGAAAGCCAGCAGGATGAACAGCGTCGCCATCAGACCCAGTTCCTCACCGATGATGGAGAGGATGAAATCCGTGTGGTCCTCGGGCACAAAGCCGAGTTTTTGACGGCCATTGCCGAGGCCGAGGCCGGTCCAGCCGCCGGAGCCGAGCGCGATCATGGCCTGATAAGCCTGGTAACCCACGCCGTCCTTGTGCTGTTCCAAATCCCACCAGCTGAAAATGCGTCTCAGACGCATCGGATCAAATAAAATGGAAATGGCCAGGGCAATCATCCCGAGGACGACCGGCGGGACAATGTATTTCCAGCGCGCGCCGGCCAGCAGCAGCATGGCGCCGCCCACTGTGGCCAGCAGAATGGTCGTGCCGCGATCCGGTTCAACGAACACCGGACCGAGCACGAGCGCGATCAAAATGCCGGGCAACACGACACCGCGGGTCCACGTGTGCATGTGTCGCTGGCAATGGTGACCATACCAGGCCAGGATGACGACGAGGGCGAGCTTGCCAAATTCAGAAGGTTGAAAGCGCACGCCGTGGAAATCGAACCAGCGGCGCGCGCCATTGATTTTTCGGCCGATATGCGGCACCAATACTGCCAGCAACAGCAGCACGGCCAGAAGGAAAATCGGCCAGGCGAATTTTCGAAGCAGTTGATAATCAAGGGTGGTCGCCACCACACAGAAGACAAAGCCGAACGCGCACCAGACAAGTTGCAACATCAGATAGTGTGCGCCGACCTGGCTCATGCTCGAGCTGTAAAGCATCACCAGCCCCAGCGCCAGCAGGGCGGCGACACAAAACGCCAAAGTTGTGACGGCGAACTTCATTGCAACTTTTCAAACCAACGCCGGACGCAGTCCATGCGGCTATTGCGCACCTGACGCGGTGTTATCCGGCGCCGGCGTTGTCCCCGTTGCCGGCGGAACGGCAACCGGCGCGGCCGCAGGCGCCGCGGCCGGGGCTGCTTCGGCCTTCGCTGGAATCTTCAACTTCTCACCCACTTTGATATGGGTCGTGGAAAGACCATTGGCAGCTTCAATCGCCCTGATGGTCGTGCCGTAACGTTTGGCGATCTTTGACAGCGTGTCGCCTGATTTGACGATATAGATTTCCCCACCGCCGCTTGCGCCGGGCGCACCGGTCATGTCAGCAGCCGACCCGGCGGCGCCGGTGGCCCCCGGGATGGATAGTTTTTGGCCGACCTTCAATTTGGACGGGTCAACGGCGGGGTTGGCGGCTTCGATGGCCTTGATCGTCACGCCATTCTTCTTGGCAATTTTCCAAAGCGAATCGCCCTTGACCACGACGTATTCCGTACCGGCGGTCTCCGGCACAACGGGCGGCTGGGTCATCGCCGGCGGCTGGACCGGCGGATTGGACGCTTCCACCGCCGGCGGATTGGTATTCATCATCGCCGTCTCGTTGGTATCGAGGGACGGCTGATTTTCCACCTCGGTTTGCTCGCGTTTGCAACCTTGCATGAGCAGGGCCATGAGGCCGACGACGTTGATGGCGAGCACGCAGAACACGGCGACTTTCACACGTGAACGGCGTTTGCTTTGCAGCTCCAACAAGGAGCCTTGGGGTACGAACGGGTT
>JANWKE010000113.1 GCA_025451535.1 Verrucomicrobiia bacterium | reverse complement strand
TTCTTCCAGAGATACCGGAACTCGTCGCGCCGGTACCAGATGTTATAGCCGGCGGAGTTGATGGTATACTGCTTCGGTTTGGCGTCGTAGGCGGCGCGGCCAGGCACCACGGCACTGCCGATATCGGACTGGCCGTCGAAGATGCCGATGGGCGAATCGAAATTTTTGCCGGGCCGGTGAAAGTCCGCCGGCGGCGCCACCTGGACATGTGTGGCCGAACCCGGCTCCGCCCAGGCCGGCGCGTTGGTGGTTTGTGCGCGGGACACGAGTGGCGCGGCGCACAGCATCAGGGCCGGCAGGAAACCTGCCAGCTTGAACAGCCGGGAAGCACGGGAGAATCGCATTTGCCTGAAGGGTACCTTGCGACAAGTGTGGTGGTAAAGAAAACCGTTTTCACTCAAACGCGACGCGAAAATTATCGATTGAGGACCACCGTGGTACCGGGCGTTTGTCACGGGACCGGCCGCGAATGGGGTTTCCAGCCGCCCGGCGGGGGAGCCGGGCCCGAAAGCCGGAAGCCTTGACAAATGGGCAGCGTGGAGGCATAGGAAAAATATGCGCACAAGGAGTCTGCTCATTCCCGGTCTGGTGGCCCTGGCCTCAATGGCCTTCGGCGCTGAAAAACTGCCGACGCTCAAGGTGGGCGACGAAACTTTCAGTAACGTCACCGTTACGAAAGTTACGGCCACCAACATTTTTTTTACTTCCAACCAGGGGTTGACCAATGCCGAATTGAAGAACCTCGATCCGGCATGGCAAAAACATTTCCATTATGACCCGGCGAAGACGGCGGCGGAACCGAAACAAAAGCCGGGCAACGCCCAATATCATTTTCGGGTCGGCGGCACCAATCAACCTGCCAGCGTTGCCGACATAAAACTGGAGCTCGCCGATGCCATCAGCAAGGTGCGGGCGATCGTCAACCAGCCGGTGGAGAGCCTGCCCCGCAAGCCCGGCATGAAAGTGGCGACCGTCAGTCCCGGCTGGTACCGCCCCGGCGCCGAAAAACCTGACTTTAACCGGGTGGACATCCGCAACACCCAGAAGTCGCCCTATGACCAGAACGAATACGTCTCGTCGGACCTGAATCCGAAGGTCGTTTACGTCGGCCCGGATCTCGAATTCAACCCCATGACCAAATATTTCTACACGAACTGGTCGGTGCCTAAAAAGAAACTGAACGAGTCGGAGATGCTGGAAGTCAACCGGCTTTATCGCATCATCGGCGAGGACGAGGGCAAACTGGCCGGGTCGCGAAACCAATGATCCCCGCGGCCGCGACAAAATTCCGGGGATTCCCGCCCGCTTGCGCCGGTTCCCGAACCGGTGTTTAATCCTTTCCTGACCGGTACCTCCTTCATCGGTTGAAAGGCGAGGACACAGGAACGCCGGTTCAGGTTGCCAAAAGAATTTTGATGAACACAACCAATCTACCGCCCCCGCCGTTTGAGCTGGCGACGAACACCTTCGTCGGGCGCCTTTACAGAGATTTTGCCCATCATGAATCCTCCACCCTGACGCGAATCCTGCTCATCCTGGCCGTGGCCATCATCGTGCATGTGCTGGTCAAAATCACCCGGCACCTCAGCGAGTGGTTCATCCTGAAAAGCCAGGCGCAGAAAAACCCGCTCGGCTTCGTGACGCAACAGCCGAAATTCATCACGCTCACCCGGCTGGTGGTCAGCGCCATCACTTTCGTCATCTACTTTTTTGCCGTCGGACTGGTCCTGCAGGAGTTCGGCGTCAACCTGACGTTCTACCTGACCAGCGCGTCGGTCGTCGGTCTGGCCATCAGTTTCGGCTCGCAAGGGCTGGTGCAGGACATCGTGATCGGGCTGACGCTGATTTTTTCCGACGCGATGGACATCGGCGATCTGGTGGAAATCTTTGGCGCGACGAGCGTCATCGGGCGGGTGGAGGAAATCGGGTTGCGTTTCACGGTGCTCCGCAATTTCTACAACCAGGTGGTGTTCATTCCCAACCGCACCATCGCCAACGTGAGCCGGTTTCCCTATGGTGGGGTCTACGCCTACGCGGACATCCAGATCCCGGACGGCGTTGACCGGCCGAAAGCCGTCCTGGCCGCGGCGAACGTCGCCCGGGGGATGTGGCGGCAATTCGGCGCGATCATTTTAGGCGAACCGACCTGGGGCGACGTGGAAACCGCGGAAGGCGGCGGCTGGAGTTTCCTGCGGGTCCACTTCAAAATCTGGCCCGGGCAGGGAAGCCTGATTGAGATGACGTTCCGGCAACAGATGGTCAGCGCCATGAAAACCCTTGAGCCGAATTACGCCGACTGGCAGGTGGCGGTGACGTATCGCGCCATGACGGCGCCAAAAAAGTAAGTCTAGTAAGTCTGTTTCCCGCGGGATAAAGCGACAGCCATGTTATTGGTCACGTCAAACAAGCCCAGGCGGTTGCTGTGTGTCAGCTACATCGGCCAGGTGCGCCCGGAGGAGTTTCGGCAGGGCCGGGAGGACTTGAAAGCGCAACTGCAAGAATTGTCGGCGGGTTTTCGGTTGCTGGCCGATTTCACTTTGTTGGAATTCATGAGGCTGGATTGCGAGCCGGAACTGGGCCGGATGATGGAATTGATCGGGCAGGCGGGCGTGGATCTGGTGGTGCGGGTCATTCCCGACCCCAGCAAAGACATCGGAATGAACATCCTGACGGTCTTTCATTACCCGCATCGCCCGCGGGTGGTCACTTGCCAGAACCTGATGGAAGCCGCCCGGGCCCTCGGTCTTTAAGGAGACCTTTTGGATCAGTCCCGGGATCGTTTCCATGACCTTACCGATCGAATATACCGGGGAAAACGAACTTCACCGCTAAGCTTTGATACAAGGCCTGAGTTGGGTGTCCACGCCAAGGATGTGTCCCTCCACCCATGAACCAAGTCTTTGATACAGGCCCTGCAGCACATCCGGGCGGAGCCCTTGCGCCCGGCAACGTTCCTTGAACTCACGGACAAACTCCATGAACTGTGCGTGAGCCTGTTTGTTCTGCGCATGGGCCGGACACCGGTATCGTTCCATGCACTCCTCCTCGAATTTGAAATGGGTGTTGGCGTATGACTCCAGAAAATCCACCAGGTGAATCAGGAATTCGCCTTGTTCCCGGCTGGGATTGGTGTCGGTCAACAGGCTTTCCAGCAGGTTGAGATTATTAATCAACAGACGGTGTTGTTGATCCAACGCGTCGGAACCGGTCGCGAACTGTTCAGTCCAGATTACCATGTTAAAGTACAGGTTGGTTTGCCTGGCAAGGCCGGTTACGAACGTTGTCAACCGGTCCGATCAGCCATCGTCTATCCACAAGAAATATGGTCCATGATTCAATCTCAGCCAGTGCGGCATCCGGACTACGGATTTTTTGGCGAACACCCATCATTTATTGTGCCGGGCTTTAAATCCCAATTCGTTAATGCCTAAGCGGATATGATTCCGGCGTGCCCGCCATCACGCAAGTCGCACCGCATCGAAGCGCAAATACCCACGATGGCCGGCCATTGACACCACGCGGCAATTGTATCACCCCGGCAGTACGCCCGGCGGATTCGATCCAAATAACTGTTTCACCGGCTCGCGCATCAGCACCATGATGGTGAACACACCGAGCACCGTGCCAAAGGGCATGAACATGCACTCAACGGCGGCCATTACGAGGCAAAAGGTGTAATGCTTCCGGCGCGCGAGGAAACGTCCAGCCGACAGAACGAATGCGGCCAGCGTCCAACCGATGGTTATGAACGCCGCGGCAAAAATCACAAAGAACCACCCAATCAAGGCCGCGGGCGGCCCCCCGTGCCCGTTTCCCGCAAATTGGTCCGGAGCCAGAATCAGGAACAATCCGATAACCAGGTGGAAGATGGGGAACAATGCAAACAAGGCCGCGAGGCCTCCGACCACATAGTGGAAAATTGAAAGCAGCCGAAGATGTTCTTCATCCCGCGTCATGTGTCTTTTCCTTCCGAAAGAGGACAAGCCAAGACTGGCCCGTACCGGAACCTCTGTCAAGCGCTGCAGAGCCCCACCGACATTGCTTGACCCTCTGCCAGGCAACCGGTATTGGTTCGCCTGTGGCTGACGACCCTCAAGTCGTTGATATGGAGACTTCCTTGAAACCGCCGCCGGCCTCAATGCGGCCTTTAGCCTGGTTGCTGTTAATCACACTCGCCGTCCTGTTGCCGTTCATCGGCAAACCCTTTCACATCGATGATCCCCTGTTCCTCCGGGCGGCGGCACAAATTCAACAGCATCCGGCCGATTTCTACGGGTTCACCCTGAACTGGCTCGGCACGCCGCTGCCGATGGTCAAGGATTTCGATAATCCACCGTTGACCTGTTACTACCTCGCCCTGGCGGCGGCGCTCGCCGGCTGGAGTGAACCGGCTTTGCACGTGGCGTTTCTGTTGCCCGCCCTGGCGGCAGCGTGGGGCATTTTTGTGCTCGCCCGGCGCTTCTCCCGGCGCCCGTTGTTGGCGGCCCTGGCCGGGGTGCTGACACCGGTGTTCCTGATTTCCGCCACCACCTTGATGTGTGATGTCATGTGTCTGGCGTTCTGGGTTTGGGCAGTAGTCGTCTTTGAAAAAGGCCTGGAGCACAACCGGTGGCGGTGGTTTCTGACGGCGGGGCTGCTCGCCGGGCTGGCAACCCTGACAAAATTTACCGGGCTGGCGCTGGTACCGTTGCTGGGGTTTTATGCCTTTGCCCGCCAGCGAAAACCCGGGCGTTGGCTGCTGGCGTTGTTAATCCCCGTGCTCTTCGCGGCCGGATATGAGTGGATTACCCGCCGGTGGTATGGCCAGGGAATGCTGCTGGCCGCCGGCACCTTCGCTTCGGAAGATCGCTCGGGTGCGCAAGGCGGGTTGCTGGAGAAGGTGCTCATCGGTCTGGGATTTTTGGGCGGCTGCTTTTTGCCAGTCCTGTTTTATTTGCCGGTGATTTGGTCGCGGCGGTTGGCGGCCATCGGACTGGCTCTGCTTGTGCCCGGTGTAGCCGCCCTGTTCTGGCAACCGCATTTTAAACCGTTGCTGGTTCAAGCCGGGCATTTGAATGCAGGGATGTTTTTGGAAGTCGTCCTGTTCCTGGCCGTCGGAATTCTGGTGCTGCTGCTGACGGTGGCGGATTTCCAGCGGCGCCGTGACGCGGATTCGTTGCTGCTGGTGTTGTGGGTGCTGGGCGTGGTGGTGTTTGCCGTGGTGCTCAATTGGACGATCAACGGCCGCAGCCTGCTGCCGGCCCTCCCGGCCGTGGGCATTCTGCTCGCGCGACGGCTGGACCTGCGCGGGCCGGAATCGTCACCGGTGCGTCACGGGTGGCTGCTCGGCCCGGTGTTGTTGGCCGCCGCCCTGAGCCTGATGCTGGCCCGGGCGGATGCCGGGCTGGCGAATACCAACCGGCTGGCCGCGGAACAGTTGTGCGCCAAATACCATACGCCGGGCAACACGGTGTGGTTTGAGGGACATTGGGGCTTTCAGTATTACATGGAAAAACAGGGCGGCTGCGCGATTGATTTGAACGATCCGAAGAAGGCCAGCGGAGACATTCTCATCATTCCCGCCAACGCGAGCAACCTTTATGAACCGCCGATGGAGCTGGTTCGCCTGGTAGCGACGGTGGATTATCTTTCGGACGCCCATTGGGCAACGATGAACAAAGCGGCCGGCGCGGGATTCTATGCCTCGGTCCACGGCCCGCTGCCGTTCGTCCTTGGACGAATCGAGCCGGACCGCTTTTACATATTCCAGTACCAGTAAACGTCCGAGGAGACGGCTAGACGCGGCGTTTGGGTTTGGTTACCACCATCAGGATTCCGAACCAAAGCACCAATCCCAGAGTAAGTGCGGGAATGACCCATCGGGACAGCGGGAGCGGACTCACGCCATGGATGGTCTTGATCCACGCTTCCAGCCGGCAATTCAATATCACCAGAATCACCGCCCAAATCAGAACCAGTTGTCGGGCCACGGCCTGCATGACCTTCGTACCGGTCCGGCCACCGGTCTGGAAGAAATACAAACCGCCCAGCACCACCATGATGACCGTCACGACCGCGGCCCAAACCGGGTCGTTCGCCCGCCACGCCACATAGATCAACCATGAAAAGAAGGCCAGGTTCACGCCGGCGGCGACGACCGCACGTGTGCCCGGTGTCATGGGTTTCATGGCCGAGGTGTTGGTTTCACCGTTCTCCTCACTGTGTCGGCGCATGGCCAGAAATCGCCGGAACATTACAACGGTCAAGCCGACGCAGATGGCTGCGTAAAGCCACCAGTAGGTTGCCATAACGGCATAAAATGTCGTGTCGGCCCACTGAAATTTTTCTCCCAAAGCCCGCACCGCCATTTGCAATGGCCAGCACCAGGCCAGCACAAAAACCCACAGACTGACGAACGCCAGCTTCTTGACCCGCCGTTCCGCGGCGGTCGGTGCCGCCCGCACAATCAGCCAATGCGCAAAAATGCCGCCGAGAATCCCGACGAGGGGTGCCAGCCATATTCCCAAAAGACCGGTCGGGGCCATCGCCGTACCCTTGCCGGCGGCGCCAACGCCCGCGGCCGCGGCCGGAGCCGCGGGCAAGGCCGCCAGCACCGCGCCCGAAAAGCCCTGGCCCGGCGCCGTCCGGCGCAGGGTGTCTTCCACAAACGCCTGGACCTCCTCCTGCAATAATTTGCGGCCGCGCGACAGCCGTTGCTTTACGGCATCTTCGGACAATTCCAGTTCCGCCGCCACCTGTTCGATGGATTGGTGCTCGCGATAAAACAGGATGAGCGGTTCACGGTACAACTCGGGGATTCTTTCCAACGAACGCCACAAAATCGCCTCTTCCTCGCGCCCGATGGTTTGTTCCGAAGGCAGCGCTTCCCGCGCCGGCGGCTCGGCCACCGCTTCCAACGGCTCGGCCACTTGCACCGGCTCGCGCCCTTCCCGCTGCAGGTTCTTGTGAATCCGGTTGCGGACAATGCCGCACAGCCAGGCGCGAAGTTTGTCCGGTTCGCGCAAGAGCCGGAGATGTTTCCAGGCCGTGATGAACGTCTCCTGGGCCACATCTTCGCTCAGGCCGAGATGGCCGATGCGGCTGTAGGCCAGCGAACAAATCAATATCTGGTAACGGGACACAATCCGGCTGAAGGCATCCCGGTCGCCGGCCAGGGTGCGCGAGACCAGTTCCGCGTCGCTGTCAGGCGCTGCTATCATGTTTCTATTCGTTATCATATCGTTTGATATGTCCCCCAAAAGGTCAAAGAGGTGACAAAATTCCATTCATTCCTCCAAATATTTCAACGTCCTGGCTTTGAAATTGGTGGTTTTCGGCTATTTTCCTTCGGAAATTGAACAGCAAAGGAACTTTATGCCGGAGAACATTGGATTTGTTGGAGTCGGGCGGATGGGCGCGAACATGGCACGCCGCCTCAAGGAATGCGGCTGGCCCGTCACCGCGGTGTTTGACGTGAACACGGACGCCGCGCAATCACTCGCGCAGGAACTGGGCGGCACGGCGGTCAGCGACCTCAAGGCGGTCACCGCGCTGGCGGACGTCGTATTCACGGTCGTCACCGATGACCTGGCGATGAAAAATATTTATCGCGGCGGCTTGTTGAGCCGGGCGAAGGGCAAATTGTTCATCAATTGCGCCACGGT
>JANWKE010000112.1 GCA_025451535.1 Verrucomicrobiia bacterium | reverse complement strand
TCTGGCTCCTGCCGGTTTTGCTGGAAAAGAAATACGATGTAGATCCACGGCCATTTCGCTTTACGGTCTGGCTGGCGCTGATGATTGGATTCGGGGTTCTGGTTCGCGATTCGGAATCGTGGTACACCGCGAAAACGCTGGCGGTGGGCCGGGCCGGCGACCGAATCCTTGCCTTCGATCAGCGCCTCAATCCGGCGGGCGCGGAAGTGCAACTGGCCCTGGAGTGGATCAAAAAAAATGTGCCGCGGGACGGAACGCTGGCGGTATTGCCGGAAGGCACCACCATCAATTATCTCAGCCGCCGGGTGAACCCGACGCCGTGTCTGGACTGGACGCCGACCGTCCTGACTGCGTTTGGCCAGGCCGGCATGACGGCGGCCTTCGAGAAAAACCCGCCCGACTACATTTTCCTCGTGGAACGGGACACCGCCGAGTTTGGCATTGGATATTTCGGGCACTCGCCGGGCTACGGCACTGAATTGATGCAATGGATCGGGGAAAATTACCAGCCGGTGAATTTGATCGGCCACGAACCGCTCCGGAACGGCCTTTTCGGCATCGAAATATTGAAACGGCTGCCTTCCCGCTAGCCGAAGAGCGCGGAAAATTTTGTTTTGCAAAATTCCGTCTGCCCGCGTTGAATGGAGAAAACTGCGCTTGATACGATCCGTGAATCTTATGAAACCGACAACACTTTTGTGGGCAATGGCTGTGTCACTGGCGGCCGTTTCCCCCTGCACCGCCGGGACTTTCAAGGGGCCATGGGGCATCCAGCTTTACAGTCTGCGCACCGAGCTGGCGACCAACGTGCCGGGCACGCTGGACGAGGTGAAAAGCTGGGGCGTCAAGAACGTTGAACTGGCCGGCACCTATAATCTCACTGCCGGGCAGTTCAAGGCCCAGCTCGACGCACATGGCCTGACCGCCGTCAGCGGACATTTTTCCTACGACGAATACCGCACCAACCTTGACGCTGTCATTCACGACGCGAAGATCCTGGGATTAAAGTATGTCGGTTGCGCGTGGATCCCGCACGACGACAACCAGCCGTTTGACGAAAAGACCTGCCGTGAAGCCATTGCCGTGTTCAACCACGCGGGCGAAGTGCTGGCGAAACATGGGTTGAGATTTTTTTATCATGTGCACGGTTACGAGTTTCAGCCTTACCAGGATGGCACGTTGCTTGACTTGATGATGAAAGAGACGAACCCGAAATACATGAACTTTCAAATGGACGTATTCTGGATTGTGCATCCCGGCCAGGACCCGGCGGCGTTGTTGAAAAAATACGGCAAACGCTGGCAGCTCATGCACCTGAAGGGAATGCGCGACAGCACGCCGACGGGCCTGATCACCGGCCATTCGGACGTGACCAATGACGTGGCGTTGGGGACGGGGAAAATTGATTATGCGCCGATTTTGCGCGAGGCGGAAAAAATCGGCATAAAATGGTACTACATCGAAGACGAATCGCCGTCGTCTGAACAACAGGTTCCGCAAAGCATTCATTACCTCAAAACGGTAAAATGGTAAAAAACCGGAATTATCCTTTATGAAAAAAACGGTCCTGGCGTTTTTGATTCTGTCCGCGAGTGCGAAGCCGGCTTTCGGCGGTTCAACAACCAACCTGGGCATCTTTTCCGAACAGGCCGATATCGGCAGTGTGGCCAGGCCCGGCTCGGTCAATTTCGACCCGTCCGATGGCGAATACGTCATCACCGGTGGCGGCGAAAACATGTGGATGACCAACGACGCGTTTCATTTCGTCTGGGTGAAGATGTCGGGCGACCTGAGCCTGGCGGCGGACATCAGGTTTTCGGGAACGAACGGGAACCCGCATCGCAAGGCCTGTCTCATCATCCGCCAGTCGCTCGATGCGGATTCGGTGTACGCGGACGTTGCTCTGCACGGGGTCGGGTTGACCGCGCTTCAGTACCGCGAAACCGCCGGCGACACGACGCGTGAAGTCCAATCAGACGTGTCCGGACCCACGCGGGTGGGCATTGAGAAGGACGGTGACCACGTGACCATGTCTGTGGCCGCGGCGGGGGAAGCGTTGCATTCCTCGGGTGCCATGTACCGGATTCAATTCCAGGAACCTTTTTATGTCGGCCTTGGCGTTTGCGCCCATAACAACAAGGCTAGCGAGCAGGCCATTTTTTCCAACGTTGCACTCAAGTCCATCCCGGCTGGAGCCAGCAATCCGGCAGTTATTGAGAGCGCGTTGGAGACGGTTGAAGTCGCTTCCACGGACCGGCAGGTGGTTTATCATACGCGGGATCACATCGAGGCGCCGAACTGGTCGCGGGACGGAAAGTATTTTTACTTCAACAGCAAGGGGCGGATTTACCAACTGCCGGTCAAAGGCGGCACACCGGAACAACTCAACACCGGCGGCCAGACGCAGTGCAACAACGACCATGGCATTTCACCCGACGGCCAGCGATTGGCCATCAGTGATCAGACCGGGGGCGGCTCGCACGTCTATGTGCTGCCCATTTCGGGCGGCAAATCGCGCCTGATCACGAAACTCGCGCCTTCGTATTGGCATGGCTGGTCGCCTGACGGCAAAACCCTCGCGTATTGTGCCGAGCGCAATGGGGAATTTGACATTTACACCATTCCGGCCAAAGGCGGGAAGGAAAAGCGGCTGACCACGGCGCCGGGTTTGGACGACGGTCCGGATTATTCGCCGGATGGAAAGTACATTTACTTCAATTCCGAGCGCACGGGTTTGATGCAAATCTGGCGGATGAAGCCGGATGGCTCGGACCAGGAACAAGTCACGTCCGACGACTATAACAACTGGTTCGCGCATCCGTCACCGAACGGCCGCTGGATTGTTTTTCTCTCCTATGCCCGGGAAGTGAAGGGCCATCCGCCGGGCCAGGACGTGATGATCCGGCTCCTGTCGCTGGCCAACGGGAAAATCCAGGTGTTGGCGAAATTGTATGGCGGGCAGGGGACCATCAACGTTCCGTCCTGGTCACCGGACAGCCGGAACCTTGCCTTCGTCAGTTATCAAATCATCCATCCTTGAATATGACTGCAAAAAAATATCTGGTTGAGTTCATCGGCACCTTCTTTCTCGTACTGACCGTCGGCATGACGGTCATCAACCCGGATGCCGGCACGATTGCGCCGCTGGCCATCGGTTCGGCGTTGATGATCATGGTTTATGCCGGCGGACACGTCTCCGGCGGCCATTACAATCCAGCCGTCACGCTGGCAGTCTGGCTGCGCGGGCGCTGCCCGCAGTCGGATGTTCTCCCCTACATGGGTTCACAACTCGCCGGCGGCATCCTGGCCGCGATGGCGGTGCTGTTTCTTAAAGGAGACCCGACGGTGATGCCGCAAGAAGTAGGAATTTTTCCTGCGCTGGTCGCCGAGTTGATCGGAACCTTTGCGCTGGCCTACGTGGTATTGAACGTTGCAACGGCGAAAGCCACGGCGGGCAATTCCTACTTCGGACTGGCCATTGGTTTTACCGTCACGGTGATGGCTTTTGCGTTCGGCGGGGTTTCCGGCGGCGCCTTCAACCCGGCGGTTGCCCTCGGCATCACCGTCATGCACCTGGCCAAGACCGCCAATCTGTGGATCTATCTGCTCGCCAATTCCGCGGGCGGCGCGCTGGCGGCGGTGGCATTCCGGTTCATCAATCCGGAGGACAAATGATTTGTCGCTCCTGAAATGGCGGCCACGGCTATCCCCAGTTTTCTTCGCGCGCAATCGGACGGCGTCCTGCTTTCCGTGAAACTCCAGCCGCGCGCGTCCGCCAATGAAATCATGCCCCATGACGGGGTCGCCGACGAGTTGCGCATCCGGGTCACGGCGCCGCCGGTGGATGCTGCCGCGAACGAAGCGCTGGTCCGGTTGCTGGCCGAATGGCTGGATTGCGCGCGCAGTTCTGTCGAATTGGTGCGCGGCCACAAATCACGGCATAAGACGGTCAAGCTCTACGGTTTTACGCCGGAAGAGGTGCTAAAGCGTTTTTAATTAACACGCTTTTGCGGATTCGATGCGGAGTCGAGGTCTCCCCGAGGGTTCCCCTTGTCCTATTTGGGGACAAAAATTGCAGGCGAAGGCGATCGACATAAACGGTGACGCATTTGTGCGAAACAGGCACTCAAACTGCTGGTGTTCAAGCCAACCCGAATGGCCTCAACGGAACCGGGAAATGGATGAATTAACATGAAGCCGCTTCAACGCAAAAAAACGTCACAGTCTGGCGGCGCTTTTGGTTCGAACAACGGACTGGCCGCGGATGTTTTGGAGCGGTCACCGGCCGCCGAACCGTTGAAGAATCTCCAGGACGAGAATGCGCGCCTGGCGAAGGAAAACGCACAACTGATCCGCGAACGGGATTCCCTCAGGGCCCTGGTTGACCCTCCCGCCGGTCCTGACGCTACGGAGGGGAAGGGCGGAGAGCAAACGATGGCAGACCCCCATCAGTTGCTGCAGGCCATTCTGGATAATATTCCCGACCGGATTTATTTCAAAGATACAGCATCCCGGTTCATCAAACTCAGCCAATCCCTCGCTCATCGCCTGGGTGTGGAAAATCCAGCTTCGGCCATTGGCAAGACGGACTTTGATTTTATCCGTTCGGAAAACGCCAGGGAATACCATCAGGATGAGCAACGGGTGATACAGACCGGCCAGCCCTTGATCAACAAGACGGAAAGGCAAATTCTGCCGAATGGAGAAATCGGCTGGACATCCACCACTAAAGTGCCGTTGCGCGACAAGGACGGCAAAGTCGTCGGCCTGGTGGGCATCAACCGTGACATTACGGAGCAGAAACGCGCGGAAGAGACGCTGCGTCAATCGTATGACGAATTGGAGAAACGGGTCGCCGAGCGCACGGCTGAGATTTCACAGGAACGGCAGTTGTTGCGCACATTGATCGACAATCTGCCGGACTATGTTTACGTCAAAGATGGGGAAGGTCGTTTCATGATGGCCAACGCGGCGGTGGCGCGCCAGATGGGACTGTCCTCCCCCGATGACATTATCGGGAAGTCGGATTTCGACCTCTTCCCGCACGAATTGGCGGCGCGATACCGCGCCGAAGAAGAGGAGATGATCCGCTCGGGCAAGGGCTTGTTTAGCCACGAAGGACCGACGGTGGATGCCAGCAAGCGGGGGAAGAACCGTTGGATTTCAACTACCAAGGTGGTTCTGCGCGACTGCCGCGGTAAAGTGACCGGCTTCATTGGTCTGGGCCGGGATATCACGGAACGCAAACGGATGGAGGAGGTCCTCGCCCAGGAACGTTCCTTGTTGCGAACATTGATTAACAATCTGCCGGATTGCGTCTACGCCAAAGATACCGCCGGTCGGAAAATCCTGGCCAATCCGGCTGACCTGAAAAATTATCACTACCAGACCGAGGCCGAGGCCATCGGCAAAACCGATTTTGACCTTTTCCCGAAGGAAATTGCCGAGAAATTCTACGCCGACGACATGAAGGTGATACAAGGTCAGCCGGTCGTCAATCGGGAGGAGTATTTCCTGAACGAGGAAGGCAAGAAATGCTGGTTGCTGACCAGCAAACTGCCGTTGCGTGATCAAAACCAGGAGATTGTCGGGCTGGTGGGTATTGGCCGTGACATCACAGAACAGAAGCAGACCACGGAGGCTCTGAAACAAAGCGAGGAGCGGCTGCGTGAAGTCATGCGGAGCACGCGTTGCATCCTGAATTACGGGGAGGCGGAGGCGCCCGAAGGCTGGCGGGAGCGGGTTATGAATGAACTGACGATCTTCCGCTGGCATTTCCCGGTGTTGAATGTGGAGGCCGCGCAGGAGGTTCTTCCGCTTGACGTGCCGCCGGACAAAACCTACCAGCAAGTCTGGAGCGAGAGTCGCAATCCCGACGATTTCAATGAAATGCACAAGGTTACCCGGGATGCCTTCCTGCAAGACAAGCCGTTTTATCGCAACGAATTTCGTTGCACGGACAAACACGGGGTCGAGCACTGGATGCAGGAATTCATCACCATCCATAAGCTGGCGCAAAACCGTTGGCAGATTTTCGGCATTAACACCGACATCACCGACTTGAAAAACAGCGAGAACGCCTTGCGGACCAGCGAAGGGAAGTTGCGCCAGTTCACGACCCAGCTTGAGCGCAGTAACCGCGAGTTGCAGGATTTCGCCTATGTGGCCTCGCACGATTTGCAGGAACCGTTGCGCAAGATCGTGGTTTTCGGCGAGCGGCTCAAGGAGCAGGCTACCGAAAAACTGGACGAGCAATCGCACGATTATCTGGAACGGATGCAGAAGGCGGCCTCGCGCATGCAGACGCTGATCAACGATTTGCTGACTTTTTCGCGTGTCACCACCAAGGCCCGGCCATTTACGCAGGTCGATCTGGCCCAGGTCGTCCGTGAAGTCATCAATGATCTGGAAGGACGGATTGAATTGGTCAAGGGCCGTGTCGAAGTGGGAACGCTTCCGCTGATTGAGGCCGAAGCGCTTCAAATGAGGCAGTTATTTCAGAATTTAATCGGCAACGCCCTTAAATTCCGCCGTCCGGAGGTGCCGCCCGTGGTGAAAGTCGCCGCGCAAATCATTACCGGCCCTTCGCCGGACGGAGGCACGGGGGTGGTGAAGAAGCTTTGCCGTTTGACGGTCAGCGACAACGGCATTGGCTTTGATGAAAAATACCTGGATCGGATTTTTAACGTATTTCAACGGTTGCACTCGCGTAATGAGTATGAAGGCACGGGCATGGGACTCGCCATCGCGCGAAAAATTGTGTTGTGGCATTACGGCGAAATCACCGCCAAAAGCAAACCGGGCGAGGGCACCACATTCATTGTGACGCTGCCGGTGACCCATCCCAAAGAACCGCAGAACACAGGAGAAAACCATGAATAAGGAAGGGAAAATGATAACCATTCTATTGGCCGACGACGACCCGGATGATCGCCAGTTGACGCGCGACGCGTTCGCGCAGAACCGTCTGGCCAACGAACTGCATTGCGTCGAAGACGGGGAGGAATTGTTGGATTATCTGCACCGCCGGGGCCGCTACGAGAATTTAAACGGCAAGCCCCTGCCGGGTTTGATCCTGCTCGACTTGAACATGCCGCGCAAAGACGGGCGCGAGGCGCTCAAGGAAATGAAGGCGGACCCGATCCTGCGCCGGATTCCCATCGTCGTGCTCACCACCTCCAAGGCGGAGGAGGACATCCTGCGGAGTTACGACCTGGGCGTGAATTCCTACGTGACCAAACCCGTCACCTTCAAATCACTGGTCGAGTTGATCAAAGTTCTCGGACAATACTGGTTTGAAGTCGTCGAACTGCCGAAAGACTAGGGAAAAGCCTGCGTATGCCGGACACTCCCGTCAGAGTCCTGTTGGTGGATGACGATGAGGATGATTATGTCATCACTCGCAATCTGATTTCTGAAATCAGGGATCGCCGCTACCAGCTCGAATGGGTGGATAATTATGACGCCGCCCTGGACGCTGTGCGTCGTCGCGAACACGACATCTGCCTGCTGGACTATCGTCTGGGCGGCCGGACGGGCCTCGAGCTGTTGCGGGAATCCAAATCCCTCAATGACCGGTTGCCGATGATTTTGTTGACCGGACAGGGTGATCACGAAATTGACATCGAAGTCATGGAGGCCGGTGCCGCCGATTATCTGATCAAGGGCCAGCTTGACTCCGATAAACTGGACCGCGCCATCCGGTATGCCATCCAGGGTCAGTACGCCAAGGAACGCCTTCGCCGGGAGCGTGATCTCATCGGTCGCATCATGGAAACCAGCCCCGTGGGCATTGTGGTTGCCGACCAGTCGGGAAAAATCACCTTTGCCAACCTGCAGGCGGAAAAGATTCTCGGTCTGACCAAGGACGCCCTGGCCCGGAATGCAAACAGTGTTTTGGACTGGTGTCTGACCGATTCGGAAGGCGATCCACTCTCCGGGCCGGAATCATCCCTGAAACAAATCCTCGATTCGGGACAGCCGGTGCACGACGCCTGCTATGTCATTAACTCCGGTACGCGGACGGAAGCGGATGCTTCCAGCCGGCGGGATCGCGCCCTGCTTTCCTTGAATGCCGCGCCCCTTTTTGACGCCGGCGGCAGGATTGACGGCATGGTGGTTACGGTTGAAGACATTACCGCGCGCGTGGCGCTGGAGGCGCAGTTGCGGCAATCCCAGAAAATGGAATCCATTGGCCAATTGGCCGCCGGGGTGGCACATGATATCAATAATATCCTGACCATCATCCAGGGGCACGCCGGGCTGCTGCTCAACGCGGCGCCACTGGACCCGGATTCGGTGAAATCCCTGAAGCAGATTTCCGCCGCCTCGGAGCGCGCGGCTGGATTCATCCGGCATTTGCTCATGTTCAGCCGCAAGCAGGTCTATCGGACCAAGATCCTGGATTTGAACGCCGTGCTGCACAATCTGGAATACATGCTGCCGCGAATGCTCGGCGAGCATATCGCACTGGACGTCCGTTGCGGCCCCGACTTGCCGCGCATCGCCGCCGATATCGCCATGGTGGAACAGATTGTGATGAATCTGGTGGTGAATGCGCGGGATGCCATGCCCAAGGGCGGCAAACTCCTCATCGAGACTTCCACCGTTGATACCGATTCCCTTTATGTGAAACTGCATCCGGAAGCCCATGCCGGACGGTTCACCTGTTTATCCGTTACCGACACGGGTTGCGGCATGGAGCGCAGCGTGTTGCAGCGGATTTTTGAACCATTTTTTACCACCAAGGAGGTGGGGAAGGGAACGGGACTGGGGCTGGCCACGGTCTACGGTATTGTGAAACAGCATCATGGCTGGATCGAAGTCCAGAGCAAGGTCGGTTTGGGCACCACTTTCAAGGTGTTTTTCCCGGTCGCAGGTGAAACCAGCCATCTTCCGACCGGGTCCACCCCGGAATCCGAAACCGTCAAAGGTGGCCGGGAAACCATTCTCCTGGTTGAGGATGAAAAGGACCTGTTGGAACTGTTGCGCGAGGTCCTCCAACAATATCAGTATCGTATTTTGACGGCCTCTTCCGGCACGGAAGCATTGCTGGTTTGGGACGAGCACAACGGCCAGATTGATTTGCTGCTGACCGACATGATTATGCCCGGCGGCATGACGGGCGATGAACTGGCGGTAGAATTGAAGCGCCGAAAACCTGATCTGAAAACGATCTACGCCAGCGGCTATACCTCCGCCTTCGTCGGCCGGGACTTCGGCCGGGATGACATCGCTTTTCTGGCCAAACCCTATCAACCGCATCAGGTGGCGCAGTTGATTCGGGACACCCTGGACGCCTCTGCCAGGGGCCAATCGTCGCCGAACGGTGTTCCAGCCGATGCCGCTCCGGCTCTGACCGGGCAACCGGGTTGAGAAGACCCAGCCCGGCCTCGCCGCCGGACGTCGCGCCGGGAACTCCGCGCTGCCATTCCACAAGTTCCGGGGTGAAACCGTGAAAAGACTGTCATTTTTACTGACTTACCACCTAATGTGGTGGTATGATTTCAATCAGTACCTGTTATGAAAACCCTCATTATCACCATCCTGGCCGCTGCAACCACAGTACTCGGCGTGTGGTGCGTGAACCTGCAAGGCAAAATCAAAAGCCAGTCCGTCCAACTGGCACAAACCGAAGCGCAACTGGCTGCCGTAAAAGTGGAGTTGCAGAAGGAAGGCGAAGCCATTGAGCACGCAAAATATGCCGCGGCGAACGAGAAAATTTTGCAGCAGGTGTTGACGGAGACTGAAGCGGGCGCGGCGGCACAATCAAAAAAAACCGAGCACCTGGAGCAGTCGCTGGCGGCGGCGAAAACCAACAACCCCATGCAGGGCTTTGCCGCAATGTTCAAGGACCCGGGCATGCGCGAGATGATCAAGTCGCAGCAAAAGGCGGTCATAGGGCCGATGCTGGACCGGCAGTACGGCGCGTTGTTTCAGCAGCTCAACCTGACACCGGAGCAGACCGCCACCCTGAAGGATTTGCTTGAAAAGAAAATGCTCGCGGGCACCGACGCCGGTTTCTCGATGCTCGACAACACCCTCGACGCGTCGCAACGCGCCGACCTGGCGAAGCAGGTCAAGAACCAGACCGATGACCTCGAAAATCAAATCAAACAGTTTCTCGGCGACGCAAGTTATCAGACGTTCCAAAATTATGAGAAAACAGTTCCCGACCGGACCGTAGTCAGCCAGTTCAATGATCAATTGGCCGGGACGGCGACGGCGTTGAGTGCCCAACAGCAGGACCAATTGACTCAGGCCATGGGTGACGCCCGCAACAATTTCAAATGGACGACCGATTTGAACAATAAGCCCGACACGGCCAATGGCAATTTCGCCTCCATGTTCAACGAGGATAGCATCAACCGATTCGCGGAGGACAAGGCGCGGTTTGACCAGCAATTTCTTACGCAGGCGCAGCAGATATTGACGCCGGAACAACTCACGGCGTTTCAGGGTTTCCAAAAGGCGCAGCGCGACCTGCAGATCGCCGGAATGAAAATGGCCGCGCAGATGTTCGCGCCGAAAGCCCAATAAGTGGATTTGTACGGTCGGGACCGGATGACCGGCCGGTGCGGTAACAGGTTCGTGGATCAAACTGCCAGATAGTTTGTCAGTTATTCCGCGGATCAGCCACTTATGCGTGGTATGATGACCACAAAAGCCATGTCCCTTGCGATTCCAACCGATGCCGATCTGGTGTGCGAAACCTTGTCCGGCGACCGCGACGCCTTTGGCCGGATTATTACGCGTTATCAATCGCTCATTTGTTCGCTGGCGTACAGCGCCACCGGCAGCCTCGGCCAGAGCGAGGATCTGGCGCAGGAAACCTTCATCACCGCGTGGAAACACCTCAGCCACCTGCGCGAACGCGATAAACTACGCGCCTGGCTTTGCGGCATTGCGCGCAACCGCATCAATGGCTTCCTCCGCCGGGAAGGCCGCGAGCCGGTGCGGGACGCCGAGCCGCTGGAAAATCTCTCCGAATCGCACGCCCCCGAACCGTTGCCGCCCGATTACGTCATGAGCCGGGAAGAGGAGGCCATTCTCTGGCGTTCGCTGCAAACCATTCCCGAAACCTATCGCGAACCGCTGGTGCTGTTTTACCGCGAACACCAGTCCGTCGAGCGCGTGGCGCAGGTGTTGGAATTGAGCGAGGACGCCGTGCATCAACGGCTGTCGCGCGGACGAAAACTGTTGCAGGAACAGGTGCTGGCGTTTGTGGAAGGCG
>JANWKE010000111.1 GCA_025451535.1 Verrucomicrobiia bacterium | reverse complement strand
GGGACGGCGCGTCCGCCGAATTCTTTCGCCAGGATTTGGGCGCGCTCAAACGAGCGGCTGGCGACGACCATGCTCCGGGCGCCGCGCGAGAGCAGGGCGCGGGCGGTCTTCTCGCTCGTGTCGCCGGCGCCGATGACCAGCACGTCGCGCTCTTTGAGTGAACTGAAAATCTTCTCGGCCAGTTCCACGGCCACCGATGCCACTGAGACGCTGCCGTGTTGAATGTCGGTGTGGGTGCGGACGTGTTTGGCGACGTGGAAGGCGCGTTGAAAAGCCTTGTTCAGTCGCGCGCCGGTGTGGCCATGATGGTGCGCCAGCGTATAAGCCTGTTTGAGCTGGCCCAGAATTTCCGTTTCCCCGAGCACCATCGAGTCCAGACCGCACGCGACCTTGAAAAGATGTTCCAGACTTTGCGGTTCGGTTAGCGTGTACAGTTCAGCGCCGGACAACTTAATTCCCTCGCCCCGCGCAAGCGGGGAAAGGGTCGAGGTGAGGGGATTTGAGCTTGAGAAAACCGCCTCCTCTCCCCGGCTCTCTCCTCGTTGAGGAGAGGGAGAAGAAATTTCGGACTCGCCAGTACTTTCGCCCCACCTTGTCAAAAACTCTTTAAGTTCTGCAAACGCTTTTACGGGTTCCAGCGCCGTCGCGGCATAGATTTCCACGCGATTGCACGTGGAGAGAATCACGGCTTCACCGGCCACGCCTGATTCGCGCAACGACTTCAGCGCGTCGGGGATTTTTGCCTCGGCAAAGGCAAACCGTTCCCGCAATTCCACGGGCGACGAATGATGGCTCAAGCCGATGACGACGACGTTCATTGCAGGCGCGTGATAGGTGGCAGGTGACAGGTGACAGGACAAGGCACGCAATCCGGCCCGTGCCACTTGTCACTTGTCACTTGCCACTTTGGATTCATGGATGATGGAGCGGAGAAAGCAGGTTGGTGCCCCAAAAGGTGAGGAGCAGAAAGACAAACGCGGCGACGATGCCGAAGGCGAAACGGCGGCTGGACTGGGCAAAAAGCCGGCGCGACACCAGCAACGCCAGGTACGCTACCCACATGAAAATGGACCAAACCACTTTGGGGTCCGACCAGTAACCTGCGTCGGCGGAGCGGGGCAGGTAACGGCCGGCTTCGAGGCCGATGGTGAAAAGAATGAAACCGGCCAGCACGAGACGCCCGGTGACGATTTCGAGCCGTTGAATCGGCGGCAGCAACGACAACACGGCGCGGAGTTTATGGAATTTCAAATCGTGCTGTTCCGTTAGAAACATGCCGGCCGCCGCGGCGCCGAGGCCGAAGGCGCCGTACGCCAGCAAAATGGTCGCGGCGTGCAGACTCGTCAGCGCGCCGGTGAATTCCGGTTTCGGGCCATGCGGTGGATCCAGCTCGGGCATCAGCGCGAAAACGCCGATGGCGAACAGCACCGGCGAGGCGAACGCGCCCAGGAACCGCAACCGCGGCAACAGGCCGATGACGAGATAAGCGGCGGCGGCGCTCCAGGCGATGAACACGGTCGCCTCAAACAGGTTGTTGACGGGGCAATGATTGATGGAAAAGCCGCGCCGGACCATCGCCACGGTGTGCAACAGGAACGCAGCGAGCAGCAGCAGGTAATTTACGTGATCGTCCCGGCGGAAACCTTTTCGCCACAGGAAAACCGAATACACCGTGCTTAAACCGTAAACGGCGACGGCCAGCAGAAAGAAATGACGGTCAGTGAACCAGGCCACGAAATCAGGTTAATTCAGAAAGGCTGTTCGGCAAAGTCAAATTGAACCGGCGGAGCACGCGGTTCATTCTTCAATGGTCCAGGTTGAACGGGCAATCTTCCAGGAGTTGTCCGACTGTCGCTTGAGAATGTCCAGCCAGTTGCCCGTTGCCACCGTCTGCTCACCCCCTCCTTGGAGGGTCGTTACCATCCGATAAGTGCCACGGGCAAATGTCCAATCATCAGCGACCATCACCTCGGCCACATCGATGGTGGCGGCCACTTTAATACCCGCGAGTTCGCTTTCGAGTTCCGACCGGATCGCCTCCCAGCCGGTCAATGCCGGCGAATTGGGTGGAAACTGAATCGCGTCCTCCTCATAAAGCCTTGCCAGGGTGGATATGTCGCCGGCATTCAGGGCCGTCGCATTGTCCGCATACAACTTTCTGATCGATGCGAGATTATCTGGCCGGCGTGTATCGGGGTATACCTGGGATGTGGTTGGACTCAGAGCGGTACAGCCACCAAGCAATGCCGAAGTGGCCATCAGAAGAATGAGCGAGGTTTTCATACGCAAAAAATGATACCGTCCGGATGTCAAAATTAAGCTCAGCGGAACCCTTGACTGCCAAAGGTCAATCTGCCTTAGGGTCATGTTGACAGGTTAAATCCGAAAATGAACGGCGCAAGCGGCAATTCCAGGGAGGAATTCAAGCGGAAGTCTGTGTTCTTCCACGTTTTGCAGCGTTATTTATTTCAAATATTTTGGCGGCTTTTGCCCGGCGGCGGGTTCTTAATTAAGAATAGCCAATGACAGACGGTCAGAAATTTTTGGCGGATTACGCGACCAATGGCTCGGAACCAGCCTTTCGCGAACTGGTATCGCGCTATCTCAATCTTGTCTATTCAACAGCGGTCCGGTTGGTCGGTGGGGACGCGCATCTGGCGCAGGACGTGGCCCAGACTGTTTTCGTGGACCTGGCGCGCAAGGCCCGCACACTGCCACGCGACGTGATGCTGGGCGGCTGGTTGCACCGCCACACGTGCTTCGTGGCCTCCAAAATCGTGCGCGGCGAGCGTCGCCGCCAGGTCCGCGAAAGGCAGGCGGTTGCCATGAATGAACAACAGGATTTCTCGCAGGCGAATCTGGCCCAGGTTGCTCCCATCCTCGACGAAGCCATCAACCAGCTGGGCGCGGATGACCGCGCTGCCATTTTGCTGCGCTTCTTTGAACAACGCGATTTGCGGTCGGTCGGCGAAATCTTGGGCAGCAGCGAAAACGCTGCGCAGAAACGGGTGAGTCGTGCCCTGGAGGAACTGCGCGGGCTTCTCCAAAAACGCGGCGTGGTTTTTTCTGCCGCGGCACTGGGAACGGCGCTCGCCGGCGAAGCCGTCACCGCCGCGCCCGCCGGATTGGCGGTCACTATTTCCGGCGCGGCGCTGGCGGGTACAGCGGCAGGAACTGGAACGACACTCACCCTTTTAAAACTTATGACAGCAACCCAATTAAAACTCGGCCTCGGCGTGCTGGTGGTGGCGGGAGTAGCGACCACCCTGATAATTCAACATCAGGCGCAGAAAAGTTACGAGTTGAAAACGAGTCGCTGCGCCAGCAAATCTCACGACTCCAATCCGACAACCTCGGCCTGTCCCATGGTGAAGCGGCGGCGAAGCTCATGCTCCGTCTGCCCGCGCCGCACATGCAAGCTGTTTCGGTGGCTGAGCCGCCGGCGGAGGATCTGCAATCCACCAATTTGTTCAACCGGTTCAAGGACGAAGAACCAAAGTTGACCACCGGGCAGGTCGAAGCTTACCTCAAAGCGAATGGGCGCAACGCAGCAAGTCTTCTTGCCGCATTTCGCACCAGTGGCGATCCGGCACTGCTGAAAGAGGCGATGGAAAAATATCCCAAGGACCCCCAAGTGGCGTTCGAGGCGGTTTTATACAAGGACTTGTCTCCCGAAGAAAAGCGTCAATGGTTGAATACATTCGAGAAGTCTGCGCCCGACAATGCGCTGGCAAATTATCTTTCGGCGTTTAATTACTTCAAAGCCGGGCAGACGGATCAAGCGGTACAGGACCTCACCGCGGCTGCCGGCAAATCGCTAAACGATTACACCTTGAATCGCGCCCAGGCGGACGAAGAAGCCTATCTCTCGGCGGGTTACTCGGCGGCGGAAGCCATAAGAATTTCCGACAGTTGGCTGGTGCTGCCTCAGCTCGGTGAAATCAAACAAACCGCTCGAGACATGATTGCCCTTGCCAACGCTTATAGTCAATCGGGTGATCAGGCTTCCGCGCAAGCTTCGCTGCAAATGGCAATGAACATGGGTCAGGCATTGCGAGGTGCATCGTCATCAAGCGCGGCATTGATCAGTCAACTTACCGGCATGGCTATTGAGACTCTCGCCCTTAACGCGATGGACCTCAACAGCCCTTATGGTGGCAATGGACAAACCGTTCAGGATCAACTAAACCAAATCGTCCGCGACCGGGCCGCCATCAGCGAACTGGTGCAACGGGCCACACCGTTGCTGCCAACGATGTCGAATCAGGATGTGCTCAATTATGAGAATCGCCGGCGGGCCTTCGGCGAAGTGGCTGCCTTGCAATGGGTCGTAAGCAAATATGGGCAGCCATGATGGGTATCCTGAATGCAATCTTGCCAATTTCCTTTGTGTTTTGTCTAATCCGTCCGTGCTCAATCAGCAGACGCTCAACCGTCCCGCCAGCTTTTCCGGCATCGGCCTGCACAGCGGCAACCGGGTGAACATGACAATCCTGCCCGCGCCCGCCAACAGCGGCGTGCGGTTCCGACGCGTGGATTTGGAAGCCAGCCCGGAAGTCGAGGCACGTGTGGACAACGTGGCCGAAACAACCCGCTCGACCACGCTGGCCAAAGGTAACGTGAAAATTCACACCGTCGAGCACGTGCTGGCCGCGCTCGCCGGCTACGGCATTGATAATGCCGTCATTGAACTGGATTCGAATGAACCGCCGATTGCCGACGGCAGTTCGCGCGAGTTCTGCAAAATCATCCAGGCTGCCGGCATTGTGCCGCAAGCCGAAAAGCGCGAGCCGTATTCGCCGACCGAGCCGATTGAACTGGAAACCGGCGAGACAGTCATGACGCTGTTTCCCGACGACAGTTTCAAAATCACCTGCACCAGCGCCGACAAGAGCGGCCGGTTCACGCAATTTTACAGCACGGAAATCACGCCCAAAACCTGGGAACGGGAACTGTCGCACGCCCGGACGTTTTGCTTTTACGAGGAGATTGAGCACCTCATTAAAAACAATCTGATCAAGGGCGGCAGCCTGGAGAACGCAGTCGTCATCCGCGACGATGCGGTGCTGACGACCGAGCCGTTGCGGTATCCCGAGGAATTTGTGCGGCACAAGATGCTCGACATCGTGGGCGACCTGTCGCTGCTGGGCCGTCCGGTGCGCGGGCATTTGATTGCCGTCCGGCCGAGCCATGCGGCGAATTGCGAGATGGTCCGCCAGATTTTCGCGCAAATGACCCGGCCATTGCGCGCGGCTCAAGCCTTTGGTCCGCCGCCCGTTCCGGCCCGGACGGATGGCGGAAGAACGGCCGCTCTGACCGAACTGATCAATTCCGGAACGGGATTGGACGCGATGCAGGTGATGCAAATCATTCCGCATCGTTACCCGTTCCTGATGGTGGATCGGGTGCTGAAAATTGACGGAAACAAGATCACGGCGGTCAAAAACGTTACGAACAACGAGCCGTACTTTCAGGGACACTTCCCGGGTCACCCGATCATGCCCGGCGTGCTGCAACTCGAAGCGATGGCCCAGGCGGCAGGTATTCTCATGTTGCGTCAGGCGGAAAACGCGGGGCAGATCGCCTACTTCATGTCCGCCGAAGAGGTCAAGTGGCGCAGGCCGGTACTGCCGGGCGACGCGCTGATCATCGAGGTGGACCTGATCCGGTCGCGCGGGAAAATCGGCAAGGCCCGGGGCGTCTGCAAGGTAGGCGACGAAATCGTGAGCGAAGCGGAAGTCACCTTCATGCTCCGGGACGCGTAGTGATTTACGATTTGCGATATACGATTTACGCACCTTCACACAAATCGAAACCCTGAACTCCTATGAATCGCGAAGAAATGAAGGCCCGAACAAAAACCTATGCCAATCGTATTGTGAAACTTTGCTCTGCTCTACCCGGCAATTGGATTGCGCAAACGTTGGGCAGACAGCTCCTTCGTAGTGGAACTTCTGTGGGTGCGAATTATCGTGCTGTCTGCCGGGCTAAATCAGATTCCGATTTTATCAACAAACTTCGCATCGTTGAAGAAGAATGCGACGAATCATTGTTTTGGATGGAATTGTTGGTGGACAATCATTTCATCAAACTGCCCCGCCTGACTGGACTTATGAAAGAAGCTGATGAAATCCTTGCCATTGTCGTTTCATCGGCAAAAACCGCGCGCAGCTCGCTCAACGCGTAAATCGTGAATCGTAAATCGTAAATTCCCATGGTTCATCCGACTGCCATCATTCATCCCGGGGCGATAATCGGCGCCGGTTGCGACGTCGGCCCGTATTGCCTCATTGGCGAATACGTCACGCTGGGCGATAAATGCAAAGTGTATGCGCACGTCGTCATTGACGGGCACACGAAACTGGGAAAGCGGAATGAAATTTTTCCGTTCGCGAGCATCGGGTTGAAGACACAGGACTTGAAATGGAAAGGCGGCGTCACGCGCGTGGAAATCGGCGATGACAACACGTTTCGCGAATATGTCACGATCCACAGCGCGACCGGTGATGGCGAGGTCACGCGCGTCGGGTCGGACAATCACATTCTGGCTTACTGTCACGTCGCGCACAATTGCGCGCTTGGCGACCACATCATCATGTCGAACGTGGCGACGCTGGCGGGCCACGTGACGGTGGAGGATTACGCGGTGATTGGCGGGCTGGCCGCCATCCACCAGTTTTGCCGGATCGGCAAAATGGCGATGATTGGCGGTTGCTCGAAGGTGGTGCAGGACGTGCCGCCTTTCATGATGGCGGATGGCAACCCGGCGGAGACGCGCACCATCAATAAAATCGGCATGGAACGCAACGGTGTTTCCGAAAAGGCCCAGAGTGCGATGCGCCAGGCTTACAAGATTTTGTTCCGGGAAGGCCTGACCGTTCGCAATGCCGTGGCCAAAGTGGAAAAAAAACTGCCGAAACTGGAAGAAATCCGGCATTTGGTACAATTTGTCCGGTCGAGCGAACGTGGAATCAGCAAGTAAAAATTAGCTGAAAATGGTGTTGACAGTGTGGGTGGGATTGTTAATTTGCAGGGCGTCGGAGCCGTAAAATAGATAAAGAGCCGGTTGCCCCTGGGTTTTCGAAAGAAAATAAGCGAGGGGAAGCGGTTTTTTGTCGTTTGGCGTATTTTGATTGAGCGAATGATTTCAATGTGCCCATGTAGCTCAGTTGGTAGAGCACATCCTTGGTAAGGATGAGGTCATCAGTTCAATCCTGATCATGGGCTCCAGACAATTTGTTGATAAAAAAATAACGTAACCAACGCAGGAGATAAAAATGGCTAAAGAGCAATTTCAACGAACGAAACCGCACGTCAACGTCGGGACCATCGGACATATTGACCACGGCAAATCCACCTTGACGGCGGCGATTGTCGAAGTGCAGGCGAAGAAAGGCCTCGCAACGCCCATTTCCTACGCGGACATCACCAAGGGCGGCACGGTGCGTGACGAAACCAAGACGGTGACCATCGCCGTTTCGCACGTGGAGTACCAGAGCGACAAACGGCATTACGCGCACGTGGATTGCCCCGGCCACGCCGACTATGTGAAGAACATGATTACCGGCGCGGCGCAGATGGACGGCGCCATCCTTGTGGTGGACGCTTCCGAAGGCCCCATGCCCCAGACGCGCGAGCACATCCTGCTGGCCCGCCAGGTCGGTGTGCCCGCCATTGTGGTTTACCTGAACAAGTGCGACCTCGTGGACGACAAGGAACTGCTCGACCTCGTGGAGATGGAAGTGCGCGACCTGCTGACCAAGTACCAATTTCCAGGCGACAAGACCCCGATCATCCGCGGCAGCGCGAAGAAGGCGCTGGCGAATGACCCCGAAGCGGCCAAGTCCATTCAGGAATTGATGGACGCGATCGACGCGTTCATTCCGCTCCCGACGCGGGAGGTGGACAAACCGTTCCTGATGTGCATCGAGGACGTGTTCAACATTGAAGGTCGCGGCACGGTGGTGACCGGTCGTGTGGAGCGCGGCGTGCTCAAGCGGATGGAAGACGTGGAAATTGTCGGTATCCGGGACACGCGCAAGACGGTGGCGACGGACATCGAAATGTTTCGCAAATTGCTGGACTCGGCGCAGTGCGGCGACAACGTCGGCGTCCTGTTGCGCGGCACCAAGAAGGAAGAAGTCGAACGCGGCATGGTGCTCGCCAAACCGGGCAGCATCACGCCGCACGTGAATTTCAAGGCGGAGGTTTACGTGCTGTCAAAGGAGGAAGGCGGCCGGCACACGCCGTTTTTCACGAACTATCGTCCGCAATTTTATTTCCGCACCAGCGACGTGACGGGCACGGTGACGCTGGCCCAGGGCGTCGAAATGGTGATGCCGGGCGACAATGTGTCGGTGCAAATTACTTTGATTGCGCCGGTGGCGATGGAGAAGGGCCAGCGGTTTGCCATCCGCGAGGGTGGCCGCACCATTGGCGCCGGTCGTGTGACGGAAGTCATCGCCTGAAAAGTTTTCAAATCCGGGAGCGCGGGACGACGAACCCCGCGGCTCCTTTTTTGTCCGAAATGAACGGGATTGGGCGGATACGGCAGTAGCTCAATTGGTAGAGTAGCGGTCTCCAAAACCGTTGGTTGGGGGTTCAAGTCCCTCCTGCCGTGCCAGGTTTTGTTGATAGTTGAGAGTTGATAGTTGAGAAAGAGCGGCGGAGACGACTATCAACTATCAACTAAAGACTATCAACCACCTCGCGGAGAGGTGGCAGAGTGGTCTATCGCGGCGGTCTTGAAAACCGCTTTGGGTGAAAGCCCAACGGGGGTTCGAATCCCTCCCTCTCCGCCAGCCTTCGCTCGGAGCGAAGTGGAGTGCGAAGGCGGACCGAAACGGTGATTTGGGTGCTGTGCTTCGGGCTGCGGCCCGGCCAGCCGGTGAAAAAGTAAAAATTTGTGAGCAGTTGGACCAACATTTTAATCTGGGCGGCAGTCGTCGGCGCACTCTTTGCCTACATGTGGTGGCAGGGACAAATCAAGCGCCTGGCTGGTTATGTGCTGGAAACACGTGAGGAATTGAAGAAATGCTCGTGGCCAACCTGGGATGAGTTGAAAGGTTCAACGGTGGTCATTGCCATTTCCATTGGCCTGCTCGGCTTGTTTGTCTATGTCGTGGATAAAATCTTTTTTGCAATTTTATTTCAACTCTAAGCAACATGCGCAGCCAGTGGTTTGTCATCCATACCCTTTCCGGCCAGGAACAGAAGGTCAAGGAAAGCATTGAGAAACGCGTCAAGACCGACGAGATGCAGGACTTCATCAAGGAAGTCATGGTCCCGATGGAAAAGGTCGTCGAGGTGCGGAACCAAAAAAAGACGGTGTCGAGCCGCAAATTGTGGCCGGGCTACGTGTTTGTGGACATGGTGTTGCTGGATGAAAACAACCGCATCATTGAGGAGCCATGGTACTTTATCAAGGAAACCCAGGGGGTGATCGGGTTTGTTGGCGGCGAGCCGCCGATACCGACGCCGGCGGCGGAAGTGGAGCAAATCAAGGCGCAAATATCCGCATCCGAGGAAACGGAGAAGCCCAAGGTCAATTTTGAAGTGGGCGAGACCATTAAGATCAACAACGGGCCGTTCCTGAATTTCAGCGGGATCATCGAGGAAATTGATCCCGAACGCGGCAAGTTGAAAGTGACGGTGAACATTTTTGGACGTAACACGCCTGTCGAACTCGAATACTGGCAGGTGGAGAAAGCGTGATGACAGTAACTGGTTAAATGAGTGATTCGTTAAATGAGCGATTGACGGCTCGTTTAACCAGTCACTGATTTAATAATTTTAACGATTCAACAAACAACATGGCAAAGAAAGTCACAGGCATCATCAAATTGCAGATTCCGGCGGGGCAGGCGAATCCCGCGCCGCCGGTCGGCCCGGCGCTCGGCCAGCACGGCGTCAACATCATGGGTTTCTGCAAGGAATTTAATGCGGCAACCAAGAGCGACGCGGGACTGGTGATTCCGGTCGTCATCACGGTTTATCAGGACAAGTCGTTTACGTTTATCACCAAATCGCCACCGGCATCCGTGCTTTTGAAAAAAGCCGCCGGCATCACCGCCGGTTCCAAGGAACCGAACAAGGAAAAGGTCGGCAAGGTGACGCGCAAACAGGTTTTGGACATCGTCAAGATGAAGGCAAAGGATTTGAATGCGACTTCGCCCGAGGCGGCATTCCGGGTTGTGGCTGGCACCGCGCGCAGCATGGGGATTGAAGTCGTCGAATAGATTTAACAACACGATTAAGATGAAAATTGAGCTTTTGAAGCAGGCGGGGAATTCCCCGGTTTGCATTCCTGATCTTAATTCCCAACTTAATCCAAACTAGAAACCGCGGGAGAGTTCCGGTGAGCGGGACTCGTTTGCACCGCACTCAATACAATGCCCAGTAAACGTTACAAAAAAGCGATCGAAGTCGTGGATGGCAAAAAGGCCTATCCGCTCAAGGAAGCCGTCGGCGTCCTGAGCAAATTTCCCAAAGCCAAATTCAACGAGACGATTGACCTCGCGTTCCGCCTGGGAGTGGACCCGAAACAGTCCGACCAGATGGTCCGCGGCACGGTGCCGTTGCCGCACGGCAGCGGCAAGACCGTCCGTGTGCTTGTGTTCGCCAAGAGCGGCGCGTCCGCCGACGCGGCCAAGGCCGCCGGCGCGGAATACGTCGGCTTTGAAGACATGATTAAAAAATGCCAGGAAGGCTGGGCGGATTTTGATGTGGCGGTGGCCACGCCGGAAGCGATGGTTGAGGTTCGCAAGCTCGGCAAGGTGCTGGGACCGCGCGGCCTGATGCCGAACCCGAAGACGGGCACGGTGACGGACGACACGGCCAGGGCCGTGAAGGAAGTCAAGGCCGGCCGCGTCGAGTTCAAAATTGACAAGGCGGGCAACGTGCACGTGCCCGTCGGCAAATTGTCATTTGCGGCGAACCAGATTGAGGAAAACGCGCGCGCGGTGATTGAAGCCGTCGCCAAGGCGCGTCCGCACAGCATCAAAGGCATTTACATCCATTCGTGCACAATTTCGGCGACGATGAGTCCGCCGGTGCGGGTGGACGTGCGGGAATTTTCAAACAACTAAGGAGGATTTGAACCATGCGTGCTGAGAAACAAATTTTAACGAAGGAGTATGTGGCGCGGCTGAACGGCTCGCCGTTCTTCATTGTGGTGGACTACCGGGGGCTGAAGGTTGCCCATCTGACGGAACTGCGCAAGCGCCTGGCGCAGGCGGGCGCGGAAATTCACGTGGTGAAAAATTCCCTTTTCCAGATTGCGGCCAGGGAAGCCGGTGTCAGCGAGTTGAACGGAGCGCTGGCCGGACAAATTGCCGTGGTCACGGGCCAGAAGGAAATTTCCGCCGCCGCGAAAGCGCTGAAGAATTTCAATGCCGAATTCGACAAGCCGAAGTTCAAATTTGGCTATTTGAACAATCAACGGCTCGAAGAGGCGGCGATTAAAGCCCTGGCCGATTTGCCGAGCCTGGACGTTTTGCGCGCCACCTTGCTCGGCCTGTTAAATGCGCCGGCGACCAAACTGGCGACCTTGATCAACACACCCGCGTCGCAACTCGCGCGCGTTATCAAGGCGAAGTCCGAGAAAAGTTAAAATGTAAAAGGCAGGGTCGGCGCGCGGCGCCGGCCGGACGCCGCGGTGCGGCGTCCCTGCCAAAAGATTTCGATTTGAGGTTTAAAATTTCAAATCGGAGAAACAAACAAAAACAACGTAAATCGTCGGTTCACGGGCCGTGAACTCAAAACGCCGTGGCCGCGGCAACGACGAGACGAAAGAAAGGTAGAAGTTAACAAAATGCCTGACATTGGAAACCTCGTAGAGGAATTGAGCAAGTTGACGGTGATTGAAGCCGCCGACCTGGTGAAGAAACTGGAAGAAAAGTGGGGCGTCAGTGCCGCGGCGCCGGTCGCGGTTGCGGCTGCCGGCGCTCCCGCCGGTGGCGCCGCTGCGCCTGCGGCGGCAAAGGACACGTTCGACGTGATTCTCATTTCCGCCCCGGCGGACAAGAAAATTGCCACGATCAAGGCTGTTCGTGAAGTGAAGGCTGGATTGGGTCTGGCGGAAGCCAAGGCGCTGGTGGAAGGCGCGCCCAAGCCGGTGCTCGAAGGCGCCAACAAGGCGGATTCGGATGCGGCCAAGAAGAAGCTCGAAGAAGCGGGCGCAAAAGTGGAAGTCAAGTAAAGTTGTACTATATTGGGCGGCGGCCCCCGTCGGGCGCCGCCCAAGCCCGCGATTTTGCGGGCCAAGGATTTAAACCATTACGAACAGCAGCAAACAGCAGTTTGGTTGGGCCGGCAGACCGTTGAACGCGGTGCGCCAGGCTTGTGTCGTTGAATAAAGAGTGTCGGTCCGGCGCTATTGCCGGCCAAACCAGAAAGTCCAAATGCCATCGCGAACCACAGAACGAATCAACTTCGGCAAGATCAAAGAGATTGTCGTGCCGCCGAACATGATTGAATTGCAGACCAATTCCTACAAGGAATTCCTGCAGGCGGACGCCTCGCCCAAGCGCCGCCAGAAGCACGCCGGCCTCGAATCGGTCTTTCGTGAGGTGTTTCCGATCGAGAGCTACGACGGCAAGTGCTCGCTCGATTATGATTCCTACGAAATCGGCGAACCGAAGGTGGACTGGCTGGAGTGCTTGCGCGAGGGCTTGACCTACGGCGCGCCGCTTTATGTCACCTTCCTGCTCAAGGAAGAAGGCAAGAGTGCCAAGGAAGAAAAAGTGTTCATGGGCGAGCTGCCGCTGATGACGCCCCAGGGCACCTTCGTCATCAACGGTGCGGAGCGCGTCGTTGTGAGCCAGTTGCACCGTTCGCCGGGCATTGCCTTTGAAGCCACGCAGCATCCCAACGGCAAAATTCTGCACAGTTTCCGGGTCATTCCCGACCGCGGCTCATGGTACGAGGCGCAGTTTGACACCAGCGACCTGCTTTACGTTTATCTCGACCGCAAGAAACGCCGACGGAAGTTTTTGACGACGACGTTCTTCCGCGCGCTGAGTTTTCTGGATGTCGAAGGCGGCATCGGCAAGGGCAAGGATAACGGCGAGAAGACCCGCGGCACCGATGAGGAAATCATCAAGCTGTTTTATGAAATTGAGGAACTCACGGTCAAGGAAGCTGAGAAGCTTGAAGATTTGTCGAACCGCGTTCTGATTCAAGACGCCGTGGATGAAGAAAAGGGGCTCGTCGTTGCCCGCGCGTTTGAGCCGCTGTCGAAGGCCATCGTCAAACAGATCGCCGAACTGGGCGTCAACAAAATCAAGGTCGTAGACACGTCCCTGGACGAGGGCGTCATGATCAAATGCCTTAAGAAAGACCCGGCCAAAAACGAGGAAGAGGCACTCAAGGATATTTACCGGCGGTTGCGTCCAGGGGACCCGCCGACCGCGGCGAACGCCCGGGCGCTGCTCAAACGCCTGTTCTTTGACCCGAAACGCTATGATTTGGGCCGCGTCGGCCGCTACAAAATCAACCAGAAGCTCGGGCTGAAGGACAAGGAAGAGTCGCGCATTTTGACGAAAGACGATTTGATTGCCGCGACGAAGTACCTGCTCCGGCTCAAGAAGGGCGAAGGTTCGCTCGACGACATTGACCATCTCGGCAGCCGCCGCATTCGCACCGTCGGTGAATTGCTGGCCAACCAGTGTCGCGTCGGGCTGGCCCGCACCGAGCGCCTGGTCAAGGAACGCATGACGCTGTTTGACCAGAGCGTCGAGGCGATGACGCCACAGAAGCTCATCAATCCCAAGGCGCTTTCGGCGGTCATTCGCGATTTCTTCGGCCGCTCGCAATTGAGCCAGTTCATGGATCAAATCAATCCGCTGGCGGAATTGACCCACAAGCGCCGTCTCAGCGCGCTGGGGCCGGGGGGCTTGAGCCGCGACCGGGCGGGTTTCGAGGTCCGCGACGTGCACCCGTCGCACTACGGCCGCATTTGCCCGATTGAAACGCCGGAAGGCCCGAACATTGGTTTGATTGCGTCGCTGGCCACTTTCGCGCGGATCAACGAATTCGGCTTTTTGGAAACACCTTATCGCAAGGTCGAAAACGGCAAGGTAAGCGAAAAGATTGAATATCTTACCGCCGACCGCGAGGAACAATACATCGTGGCGCAGGCCAACTCGTTGATTGACGATAAGGGGCATTTCACCACCGACCGTGTGGTTTGTCGTGCCCGCAACGGTGATTTCGTGGACGTCGAGCCCGCGCGGGTGAATTGCATGGATGTGTCACCCAAGCAACTGGTCTCGGTCGCCGCGTCTTTGATTCCATTTCTGGAGCACGACGACGCGAACCGTGCGTTGATGGGTTCCAACATGCAACGCCAGGCTGTGCCGTTGCTTGTGACCGAGGCGCCACTGGTCGCGACCGGGCTTGAAGACCGCGTCGCCCGCGACTCGCGCGCCGTGGTGGTGGCCGAGGAAAGCGGCAAGGTCGCGTCCGTCAATGGCAACCAGATCATCATCACCGATGACGGCAAATTGCCTGAAGGTAAAAAGAAGATTAAACACGATCCCGAACACGGCATCTGGGTCTATCCCGTGCGCAAATTCATGCGGTCCAATGCCGCGACGTGCATCAACCAGAAAATCCTGGTGCACAAGGGCGAACATGTGAAAAAGGGGCAGGTGATTGCTGACGGCCCGTGCACGCATGACGGTGAGCTCGCGCTCGGACGTAACGTGCTGGTCGCGTTCATGCCCTGGAACGGTTACAACTTCGAGGACGCCATTCTTATCAGTGAACGGATCGTGAAGGAGGACATCTTCACCAGCATTCACATTGATGAGTTCGAAGTCAGCGCGCGCGACACAAAACTTGGCCCGGAGGAAATCACGCGCGACATTCCCAACCTGGGCGACGAGGCGTTGAAAAACCTTGGCACCGACGGCGTCATCCGCGTGGGGGCGGAAGTGAAGCCCGGCGACATTCTCGTTGGCAAAATTACGCCGAAATCCGAGACGGAACTCGCTCCGGAAGAGCGCCTGTTGCGCGCCATATTTGGTGAAAAAGCTGCCGACGTGAAGGACACGTCACTGAAAGTCCCGTCCGGCACCTACGGTATCGTCATGGATGTGAAGGTTTCGTCCAAGAAGGACAGTGACCGCATCAAGTCGGCCAGTTCCAGCGACGAACGCCGCCACTCGAAGCAGATTGAGGAAGACCACCGGAAGAAGACCGAAGAGCTGCGCGACCAGTTGACGGAGGCGCTGAGCAATATTCTGCTCGGTGAAAAAATCCCGCTCGACGTGGTCAACAGCGAGACCGGCGAAATTATCATCCCGGCCAACCGCAAGATCACCAAGACGCTGTTGCGCAAGCTGGCGACAGTCTATGACCGCATCGAGATTGATCCCTCGCCCATCCGCAACAAGATCAATGAAATCATCGGGCAGTTTAAAAAGAAGTTTGATGATTTGCAGATGCAATACGACGAGGAAATGGAACGCGCCGAGGCGGGCGAAGGCGTGGAAGCCGGTATCGTCAAGTCGGTGAAGGTTTACATCGCATCGAAGCGCAAGCTGTCGGTCGGCGACAAAATGGCGGGCCGCCACGGGAACAAAGGCGTGGTCGCGCGCATCGTGAAGGAAGAGGACATGCCGTTCCTCGCCGACGGAACGCCGGTGGACATTGTGTTGAATCCACTGGGTGTGCCGTCGCGCATGAATGTCGGTCAGGTGCTGGAGACGCATCTCGGCTGGGCGGCAAGAATCCTGGGGATGAAATTTGCGACGCCGGTTTTTGACGGCATCAAAGAGAAGCAAATTCGCAGTTATCTCAAGGACGCGTCACTGCCGGAACACGGCAAGACGCACTTGATTGACGGCCGCACGGGCGAGCCGTTCGATCAGGAAATCGTGGTGGGATACATTTACATGATGAAGCTGGGCCACCTGGTGGCCGACAAGATTCATGCCCGCGCCGTCGGGCCGTATTCGCTCGTCACCCAGCAGCCGCTGGGCGGCAAGGCGCAGTACGGCGGCCAGCGCTTCGGCGAAATGGAAGTGTGGGCGATGGAGGCTTACGGTGCCGCTTACACATTGCAGGAATTGCTCACGGTCAAGTCCGACGACGTGCAGGGCCGCACGCGCATCTACGAGAGCATCGTCAAGGGTGACAACGCGCTGGAGGCGGGCATACCCGAATCCTTCAACGTGCTCGTCAAGGAAATGCAGTCGCTCGGCCTCGACGTGAAGGTCGGTTATTCCAATCCGATTGAACATGCCGCCGCCGGCAACGGCGAAGCAGCCGCAGCGTTGTCAACAGTCTAAAAATTATTTTTGTATGATCAGCACCAAAGAAAGCGCCCGCGAATTGCTCGGGCTGGACAAGGTAAACCAGGTGGATTACGTCGCGATTTCCGTCGCGTCGCCGGAAGCCATCCGTTCCTGGTCCAAAGGGGAGGTCAAGAACCCTGAAACCATCAATTACCGCACGTTCAAGCCGGAAAAAGGCGGCTTGTTCTGCGAACGCATTTTCGGCCCGGTCAAGGACTGGGAATGCTCCTGTGGCAAATACAAGCGCATCAAGCACCGCGGCATCGTCTGTGACCGTTGCGGCGTCGAGGTGACGCTCGCCCGCGTCCGGCGCGAGCGCATGGGCCACATCGAACTGGCCGTGCCGGTCTGCCACATCTGGTTCTTCAAGTGCATGCCCTCGCGCATCGGCCTCGTGCTCGACATGACGGCGCGCAACCTGGAACGGGTGATTTATTACGAGGATTACCTGGTGATTGATCCCGGCAACACGCCGTTGAAGCAGAATCAGCTGCTCAACGAACATGAATACCGCGAGGCACGCGAGACCTACGGCGCGGACGCGTTTCAGGCCAAGATGGGCGCCGAAGCTGTGCGCGACGCGTTGGCCAAGGTGGATCTGGCCAAAGGTGTGGACCATTTGCAGCAGGCCATGACCGAAACCAAGAGCAAGCAAATCCGCAAGAAGCTCGCGAAGCGGATCAAGCTGCTCCAGGGATTGCAGATCTCCAAGAGCCGCCCGGAATGGATGATTTTGACGGTCCTGCCGGTGATTCCGCCGGATCTGCGCCCGCTCGTGCCGCTTGAAGGCGGCCGGTTTGCCACGTCCGACCTGAACGACCTGTATCGCCGCGTCATCAACCGGAACAACCGGCTCAAGACGCTGCTCCAGCTCAAGACGCCCGAGGTCATCATCCGCAATGAAAAGCGCATGTTGCAGGAGGCGGTGGACGCGCTGTTCGACAACGGCCGCCACGGCCGCCCGGTCACCGGCGCGGGCAATCGCTCGCTCAAATCCCTGTCCGACATGCTCAAGGGCAAGGGCGGTCGCTTCCGCCAGAATCTGCTGGGCAAACGCGTGGATTATTCCGGCCGGTCGGTCATCGTCATCGGCCCCGAACTCAAGCTGAACCAATGCGGCCTGCCGAAGAAGATGGCACTGGTGTTGTTTGAGCCGTTCATCATCCGCCGCTTGAAGGAACTCGGCTATGTCCACACGGTGCGCTCGGCCAAGAAGATGATCGAACGCCAGACGAAGGAAGTCTGGGACGTGCTCGAAGAAGTGACGAAGGGCCATCCGGTGCTGCTGAACCGCGCGCCGACGCTGCACCGGCTGTCCGTG
>JANWKE010000110.1 GCA_025451535.1 Verrucomicrobiia bacterium | reverse complement strand
TGGCCAAGGTCACGCGCGACCGGCTGATGCTCAAATTCGACCGGCAATGGCCGGCTTACGGGTTCGCCAGGCACAAAGGTTACGGCACGGCGCGGCACCTGGCCGCCATTGTGGCGCACGGGCCGTGCCCGATTCACCGGCGTAGCTTCGCGCCGCTCAAACCACCCGAGCAGGAGTTATTTTGATCCGCGAATTACGCGAAATAACGCGAAATCAAGAATTGGCGAAAACTAGCGTAATTCGCGGATGAACTTTTTTGAAAAAATCAGATCGCGGTTAACCGGCAAGGAAAAGCCGGAGCATTTGCGACGAGGCGAACTGGGCGAGCGTGCCGCGAAGCGCTATTTGCGCCGGCAAGGGTTGAAATTTCTCGCCGCCAACTTCCGTTCCGACCGTGGCGAGATTGATTTGATTTTCCGCGACGACGATTGCCTGGCTTTCGTCGAGGTCAAAACCCGTTCGTCGGAGGACCGGACGCGCCCGGCGGCAGCGGTCAATGCGGAACGGCGCCGTCGATTATCGCGAGCCGCCTTGGATTATTTGCGTCTGTTGAAGAACCCGGCGATAAAAATCCGCTTCGACATCGTGGAAGTGCTTCTGGCAGAAGGCAAAGTACGCGAGGTGCGGTATTTGCCGAACACGTTTGCGATGGCCAAACCATGGCGATACGGTTAAATTCAGGTCGATAGATCACCGGCCATCGCTTCCGCATGGTGCGTGACGGCAAGCGGTTAGCGTTGTCCAACCAATAGTGGAATCGCTTGTGGACAGTTCATTAACTGAACGGCCTCCTCCGAACCAGCCGCTGCCGGATTTGGTATCGGATGAATTTGCCGAGCTATATCAAAACCACAGCCGCGAAATTTACTATCTGACGCTCCGGCTCCTGGGCGACGCGCATAAGGCGGAGGACGCGACGCACGATGTCTTTCTCAAAGCCTACCGCCGATGGGATACCTTCCGCGGCGAGTCCTCGTACCGGACCTGGCTTTATCGCATTGCCATCAATCATTGTTCCAATCTCCGGCAAAGCTGGTCCAACCGTCATCTGGTCACCAATGCCGATGAAGCCGTTTGGGAAGGCGCAACGGCCGGCGGCGATTCGCCATTGCGCGTTTTGGAGATGAAAGAACTCGGCGACCGGATTCAACACACGCTGGACGCGCTATCGGACGAATACCGGCTGTTGTTGCTGCTGGTCGCCGACGAGGAATTGAGCTACGAGGAAATCGGCGCGTTGACCGAACAATCCCCGGACGCTGTGCGCGGCAAGTTGCACCGCGCCCGCAAAATGTTCGCCGCCCTTTTTCAACAACACCATTGAGATTTATGAAGCAGCAAAAGAAATTTGAGTCCCAGGAACAGCAACGGGCTTCCGAAACCCAGTCACAACAAAAAACGTCGTCGCGTGAATTTGCCTCGGTGGACGAACTGTTGCGCTACGACGCAAAACAAACCAGCGTGCCGCCGGCCATCGCGCAGCGGCTCGGCCGGTCCCTGCAGAACCAGCCGCGGCCCGCGCGTTCGTGGTGGCGGCGATGGTTCAGATGATTCAATTGTAAAAATGGGAAACATCCAACAACCAACATTCAACATCGAACATCCAATGGTCGGCGTGCCGTACCCGTTGGATGTTGGAAGTTCGATGTTAAATGTTCGATGTTTCCATTCTGGCCGGGCCGCCCTTGCCTGCGAACGCGCCGCCGTTGCGAAGGCGATGCTGGCGAACTGCCATTTCTGTGAACACCATTGCGGGGTGAACCGGCTGGTGGCGCCGGGTGGACGCTGTCACGCCGGGGCCGGGCCGCGATTTTTTTCCGCGCAGGTTGAGGTGTCGGACGAATTGGAATTGATACCCACGTTTGCCATTGCGTTGAGTGGATGCGACCTGCGTTGCGATTTTTGCATCACCGGCGCGGCAAGCTGGAATCCGCGCGCCGGCGAAAATTTTAATGCCGGCGAAATGGCGGCAAAGGCAAAGGTGGCCATGCGAAACGGCGCGCGCACCGTCATGGTGTTGGGCGGCGAGCCGACCATTCATTTGCCGGCTGCGCTGGAACTCGTGGCGGCGTTGCCGGATTCGGCGCGACTGGTCTGGAAAACGAATGCGCATGGTTCGGCCCAGGCGCGTGAACTGCTGGAGGACCTGTTCGACGTCTGGCTGGCGGATTTCAAATTTGGCAATGACGTCTGCGCCCATCGGCTGGCTGGAGTTTCGGATTACGGGCGCGTTGTCCGCGAAAGCCTGCTTTGGGCGAATGAACACAGTGAATTGATTGTCCGCCATCTGCTCATGCCGGGCCATGTCGAATGTTGCTGGCGGCCGGTGGCGGAGTGGCTGGCGGAAAATCTGCCGGGCGTCAAAGTGAACCTGCGTTCCGGCTTCTGGCCGGGATGGCATGCACGACGGCACTCCGAATTGCGCGGCACCGTTTCCGGCGAAGAAACCCGGCGGGCGATTGAAATCGCGGAAAACCGCGGGTTAAATTTGATTGAATGAAGGATTGTTTCAACGATGCAACCTTTAAAAACAACCAACGGCCCGGAACCGGAATTCCAAGTGGAAGGGGATATTGTTTATTTGACTGAAATCCGTCGAAGTTCGGGGACCGAACCGGTTAAACATTCGAGGAACTTCATCGTTATGCGGAAAGGACAGCATTGGAAGATCCGGACAACGCACATCAAAACTGACGAATTTGCGTATGGCAATGAGTATGATGAAATGGGTTGTAGCGGCACCGTCGTTTACGAAGTTAAAAATTTTGACGAAACCAACCCGAAAATTGGCGGCGTTAAGGACATCATTAGTGCTCAAGGCCGCGTGCGGTTTGGCAATGCGCCGGTGGCATTCGGTACAGATTTCTTCCTGCCACTCTGGATTGCCTACTGTTCGTCCGACTACTTTTCATCCACAAAAGACGAAAGGATTATCGCCCCTCTGTTCACTACGCGTAATTTTTTTACCGAAGCGATCCCACGAACATTGGCCTTGCCAGCAAATTGGGAATTAGACAGCTCGAATTTCGTCAGTAAAATTGAGTGGCGTTCCGAAGGCGAGTATCTTCATGAAGATGACAAAGGCAGCCGTCCCGAAAAATACCCTCCGCCCTTTGATGCGGGCTTTCTTCACGCCACATTTGAGACCCAGGATTGGATCGAATTTTCTGAAATTCTCGTACCGGGCAGCTTCGTGTTAAAAGTGTTCGCCCCCAGTTGGCTGAATGCGGGCGGGCCAAAGTGCGTTTTGTCTTATGCCGTCGAGGCAAAGGTCCGGGCTGTTCATCACTTGCGAGATTTTTCATTCTTGCCCGAACTGAAGAAGAAAACCCGCATCACCGATACGCGATTTTGTCCTGGCAGCAGTTGCGGAAATCATCCGACGTATGCCAGTGTGGCCTGGATGACCGAAAAAGAAGTTGAGACCAAATGTCAAAGTCTCGGGATGAAATATGAAAAGCAAACCGCGCAAAACTGAAACCTGTTTGTCGGAAATGCTGATTTTACCGGACGGCCGGATTCTGGTTCACAACCTGACCCAGCCGTTCGCCGAATTGTTGCGAGAACTAAATCCCAATGACGGGCAAATCTCGCCACGGGCCACACGTCCCTCGTCACCTCCCCATGAACTTCCAAACTGAACTCGAAACTCTTATCCGGGCGCGGTATCCCATCCTCTATATCCTGAGCAGCGAGGAGATGCGGGTGCAGGACCTCGTCATGGACATCGCCAAGAAACGCCAGAAAAAGGTGTTCGAGTGGAGTTACAGCACGGGCATTGTGCCGGCGGGGACTTCCATCCAGTCGCAAAAACACCGCAACGCGGCCACCAAGGACCCCTTGATGGCGCTGGACCAGGTGATTGAGCAGGTCGAACCGGCCATCTTCATTTTCAAGGATTTTCATCCGTTCCTGACAAAGAACAATTTTGCGATAACCCGAAAGCTCAAGGAAATTGCGCTGCATTTGAAGAACAGTTTCAAAACCATCCTGCTGGTCTCGCCCGTGCTGGAAATCCCCGCCGAACTGGAAAAGGAAATCACCCTGTTGAACCATCCGTTGCCGTCGCGCGACGATCTGTCCGCTTTGCTCGACAAAATCATCACTGACGTCAAGCAGTTTCATCAGGTGAAAATTGATTTGGATGACGCCGGCCGCGAACGGTTGCTCCAGGCGGCGCTCGGCCTCACGCTCGGTGAAGCGGAAAATGTTTTCGCGAAAATTATCGTGCAGGACGAGCGGTTGAGCGCCGAGGACGTCAACGAGGTTTTCGCCGAGAAACAGCAAATCATCCGCAAAAGCGGTCTGCTGGAGTATTACGCCACCGACGAAAATTTTGCGAACGTCGGCGGGCTGGGGGTGTTGAAGGAATGGCTGGCCAAGCGCGCGGTGGCATTTACCAGTGAAGCGCGGGCGTTCGGGCTGCCGTTTCCCAAGGGCATCCTGATGCTCGGCGTGCAAGGCTGCGGCAAGAGCCTTTGCGCCAAGGCGGTCTCCAATTTGTGGCAACTGCCGCTGTTGCGATTCGACATGGGCCGCATGTTCGGCAGCCTGGTCGGGTCTTCGGAAGAGAATGTGCGCCGGGCCATTGCCGTGGCGGAATCGGTCGCGCCCGCCATTCTTTGGGTGGACGAAATTGACAAGGCTTTTGCGGGGTCACAAGGCTCGGGCGCGACGGACGGCGGCACGACGGCGCGCGTGTTCGGAACATTTCTGACCTGGCTTTCGGAGAAGACCGCGCCGGTCTTTGTCGTGGCCACGGCCAATGACATCTCGCAACTGCCGCCGGAATTACTCCGCAAGGGGCGCCTGGACGAAATTTTCTTTGTGGACCTGCCCAGCCCGGACGAGCGGAAGGACATTTTCCGGATTCACGTGACCAAGCGCGGCCGGGACGCGGCCAAATTTGATCTGGCGGCCCTGGCCGGGGGCAGCAGTGAGTTCAGCGGCGCGGAAATCGAGGAATCCATCAACAGCGCCCTCTACGACGCTTTTTACGCCAAGCAGGAGTTGACGACCGAACTCGTACAAGTGGCATTGGCCCAAACCGTGCCGCTGGCCAAGACGATGGACGAACAAATCAGCCGGCTGCGGAGTTGGGCCGAGGGCCGCGCGCGCAACGCCAGTGTGCCGCGTGATGCGCAGAAGACCAGCGCCGTGCGGCGGATGGAATTGTGAGGCCGGTGGAAACGCAAGTTGGAGTTCCAATATGAATTCATTTTGGGGCAATCTCTATGACCGGCACAAGGACCGCCGCTATGCCGCGATTTTCCTGGCCGCGTTTCTCGGCTTCTTTGGATTGGCCATTCCGGGGGTAATGCTTTACCTGCAGGCCCACGCGTTCACTCCATCCCTGGTGGACGTGTTGCCGGGAATGGGCGCTCTGGTCATTGCGCTCGCCGGTCTGTTTTGGCGGATAACCCGCCGGGCGCGGGCACACCGGAATCCATCCGGATATTCCCCTTTATCGCGTGACGAATGGCGCAAAGCCCGGTCAAAACTGCTGAAAGAACAAAAGGTTAAAAAGTCATGAGCGCGGTTTGTATTTTGGCTCCGGTGGTGATTGCGGCATGGCCGGCTTTCAGCGCGGCGGTGGTGGCGGCCGCAACCTCGCTCGGTTACCAGGTTGCCCGCGAGGCCGCCCATGAAAAGCACGCCGCCACGGTGGCGCGGAAGGATTCCAACCAGGTCGAAATCGAAATCGAGCGTAGTGAAGTGGTCACGAACCAGCTTGGCCGCGACCAGCGCATCGCGGTCACGCGCGAGGGCGTCACCGTCACCTTTTCGCGCGATGCGCGCGGGAAAGCGTCCCTGTGCGTGACCGGGGAAGGCCATAGCCAGGAGGAATTGCGTGCCTTGGGCGAGGAGTTGAGCCAGCGCGTCGTGCAGCAATATGTCTACCAGAAACTGATGGATGAAATGCGGGCGCGGGGTTTCAACGTGGTGGAGGAGGAAATCAATGAGGACCGCTCCATCCGGTTAAAAGTCCGGCATTGGGAGAACTGAAAGGCTGGCATTTTGTGACGCCAATACCTCAACGAAACATCGGCTGGAGTATGACGGAACTGTTATGTGTCATGGCCATTATTTCCATCCTCGCCGCCCTTTATCTGGGAGTCATCGCCAAGGCGTTTATTCATGTCAAAAAATTTCTCGAAGGCATGTAACCTGAACTGAACCGGGAATTTTATGCCCCAACGCGAATTTGACATTACGATCGGCAAGGACGGCAGCGTGGAGTTGCACGTCAAGGGATACAAGGGCCGTGGTTGCCTCGAAGCGGTGAAGCTGTTTGAACAGATTGTCGGCGAAATGAAGTCGCAACAGCAGACCAGCGAGTTTTATGAGCCGGAAGAGCAGGTGCGTTACAACATAGACCAAAGGCTGTAAGTGACGGGAAAACATCCGGGTGGTCGCATCCGGAGGGTTGGCTGTGGCAAAAGGCATGAGCAAATTTGTGTCACCCTACTATCCGCCGCGAGCGCGGTGGTACAGCCCGCTTTTTTCTTTGGGCGGTTCCATTCGCCGCCACCTTGCCCTGGACCGCATTCATCTGCCGAAGGGCGTCACGTTTTGGGGACTCGCCGGAAGTTTCCTGATTCCGGGCCTGGGAATCCATCTTCGCGGCCCACGTCTGTGGGGAAAAGCAGCGTTCGTCGCCTGCGGATTGCTGTTCCTGGAATTCATCATCTGGCTGGGTTATCCCTTCGGCAATTTTGCCTTCGGCTTGATGCTTTCGATCCACGTCACCGGTTTTGTCTATTATTGCAGCCCGCTGTTGGCCGACATGGAATTCGCTTCCCGGCTGCTGTTTACCATCCTGGTTCTGGTCACGATGGGCGGAGTGGTTTACGCACCAATGCGACGCGCCATTCAAGAACACTGGCTGATACCGTTGCGCATGAACGACCGGGTGTTTGTAATAGAAAAGCAGGCTTCAGCCGACACGGTCAGGCGAGGTGACTGGATTGCCTATAACCTGTCGGGATATGTGATTTCGGTTCATGGCAACCGGTACGCCGGTGACCGTTCGGGTTTGGGGTTTGGGCCGGTACTGGCCATGGCGGGAGATCGGGTCGGATTTTTAACGAATGCCTTTACGGTGAACGGTGTGGCGCACCTGCGCCAGCCACACATGCCGGCTTCAGGAAGCTTTATCGTGCCGGAAAACCATTGGTTCATCTGGCCGGATCTTGCTATAAGCGGGCATGGGAATGTTGGCGAGGCCGACATTTCCGCCGCCATGCTGGAAAGGGCGGACGTCCCGGAAAATCAGTTCGTTGGCAAACCATTCAAACGATGGTTCTGGCGACAACAATCTTTGCCATGAGCCGGTTTATCAATCTTGAATTGGGCGGCGAGTCCGAAGATCAGTCCCACGAACAAAGGGCGCTGGTCAAAGACGAGGCTTATTATTTGCACGAAGCCCGCGCGGCCTTTGAAAATGGGAATTTTGAACAGGCTCTGCGTTTTTATTCCAAGGTTCTGGAGTTCAATCCACAAAACGCTACGGCCTGGACGGCCCAGGTGCGCATGCTGATTGAACTGGGCGAATTCCGGGAAGCCCGGCTGTGGGCGGACAAGGCGCTGGAACGGTTTCCGCATGAGCCCGAATTGCTGGCCGCCAAAGCCGTCGCGCTCGCGCGCAGCGGCGATTTGCAGGGTGCGCTGGCGTTTTCAGACGCCGCCATTGAGGAGCGCGGCGACACGCCCTATGTCTGGCTGGCACGCGGCGACGTGTTGCTGGCGCGCCGGGAGCACCGCGCCGATTATTGCTTTGAAAAGGCGCTGTTGTTGGCGCCGCGGGACTGGTTCATCGCGTGGCTGGCGGCGCGAATCCGCTTCTACTACCATCAGTTTGTGCTGGCGCTAAAATTGTTGCAGCAGGCCATCGAATGGAACGCCGGCCATTTTCTCTTGTGGCTGGAGTTCGGCCAGTGCCAGCAGGCCTTGGGGCTGGTGGGTCCCGCGGGAAATTCGTTCCTGCAGGCCCGGCAGTTGAACCCTGACTGCCGTGAGGCCGGTCAGGCGCTGCTCCGGCTCTCGCAAACCGGATTCTGGCGACGCGTGCGCGGCTGGTGGTGGCGACTTTTCAACCGATGAGCACTTCCAACCTCGACCGCCTTTTGTCCGCCGTCAACGAGTTTGACGCCTCCGACCTGCACCTCGTGGCGGGGGTGCCGCCGGCCTTTCGCGTGAATGGAGAAATCATCATTGCCGACGAAGACGCGTTGACCGAGGACGAGATCACCGGCATGGCCGACAGCCTGCTCAACGAGCAGCAAAAGAAAAAATTCGAGCAGGAATGGGAACTGTGCATTTCATTGCTGCACAGCGCGGCCGGGCGGGTCCGCCTGACGTTTTACCGGCGCAACGGCCGGCCGGAGATGAGTTTTCGTTTTTGCGGCGACAAGGTTGCCGCGCGCGGGGAACTGGGTCTGCCGGAAAAAATTGATGACCTGGCGCGCCGACCCAACGGCCTGGTGCTGGTGACCGGCCCGACGGGCGCCGGCAAAACCACCACGCTCAATTACCTCGTGGATTTGATCAACAACGAGCGCCGGTGCAAAGTCGTGACAATTGAAGACCCGATTGAGTTCGTCCACCAGAACAAGCGGGCCATCGTGGTGCAGCAGGAGGTGCTCACGGACGTGCGCTCGTTCAATCGCGCCCTGATTCATGTGTTGCGACAGGATCCGGACGTGATTGTCATCGGCGAAATGCGCGACCACGAGGCGATTGCCACCGCGTTGACGGCGGCGGAAACCGGCCACCTCGTGCTGGCCACCATGCATTCCCCGAATGTCTCGCATGCCCTGGAGCGCATCATCGGGGTTTTTGAGGGGAACGCGCAGCGTCAAATCATCCTGCAACTGGCCAACGCGCTGCAAGGCATCCTTTCCCAGGACCTGTTGCCGGCGGCGGACCGGACGCGCCGGGTGCTCGCCTACGAATTGCTGATCGCGACCGGCGCCGTGCGCAACTTGATTCGCGAAAACCAATTTCACCAACTGGAAAACATCATCCAGACCGGGCGCAAGGAGGGAATGATTTTAATGGATGATTGTTTGTACGACCTTTATTGCAAATGTTTAATCAGCTACGATACCGCTGTCAGCCGGGCGCGGCATCCGGACCGCATCCGGCAAAACCCGCAAGCCACCTGAAAGGGCATCGGCAGCCATGAGCCAGACCATTAAAATGACGGCGGAGATGGCCTTGTCAGGGGCAGGCCTGGCCTGCCTCATATGGTTTACCGTGCGGGCACTCAAGCGCTCGGTGGACCCGGCGAAAATACTTTTCAAATGGGGATTTACGATTCCTTTCGTGATTTTTTGCTTTTGGCTGGCGCACCAGCTGGGGCCGTTTGGCCCGTTCCTCATCGTTTTTATGGGGATCATCCTGTCGGTCATGTGGACGCCGCATATCAGCGAATGGTTTTCCGGGCCACTGACGAGCCTGTATGACGGCGGCAATGAACCGCCGGAGCCGAAGCCCTATTATTCCATTGCCCAGGCCCGGCGACAGCGGCGTGAATTCCTTCAGGCGGTGGTCGCCATTCGCGAGCAACTCGCCAAATTCCCGAACGATTTTGAAGGTGTGATGCTGCTGGCCGCCATCCAGGCAGAAGATCTGAAGGATTTGTCCTCGGCGGAAATGACGTTGACCCATTTCTGCGACCAGCCGAATCCGCCGCCCAAACAGTTTGCCGCCGCGATGAATCACCTCGCCGACTGGCATATCAAGCTGGCGCAGGACTTTGATTCCGCACGCGCCGCCCTGGAGAAAATCGTCACGCGCTTTCCCGACACGGAATTGTCGTCCCTGGCCGCGCAACGCATCGCCCATCTGGGCGGCACGGAGAAAGTGGTGTTGGCGTCGCTGGACCGCCAGCCCATGGCTGTGCCGGAAGGCGTCAAAAACGTCGGCCTTTTGGAATCGTCGGAGCATTTGCGTCCGGAAGAGGCCGATCCGACGAAACTCGCCGCCGCCTACGTGAAACATCTGGAGCAGCATCCGCTCGATACCGAGGCGCGTGAGAAGCTGGCCGTCATTTACGCCGAGTATTACCGGCGGTTGGACCTGGCCGAAGGTGAATTGAACCAGTTGATTGAGATGCCGAACCAGCCGGGGAAGCGGGTAGCGCACTGGTTGAATCTGCTGGCCGATTTGCAGATTCAACACGGCGCCAATTACGAAACGGTGCGGGGAACCGTGGAGAAGATTATCGAACGCTTTCCCGAGCTGGCCGCCGGGGAAATGGCGCGGACCCGTCTGGGGCGGTTGAAGCTTGAACTCAAAGGACGGCAAGAAACGCCGGGTGTGAAGCTCGGCGTTTACGAACGGAACATCGGCTTGAAACGCGGCTTACCGGGCCAGTTGTAGGGCAACTTCCTTTTCCAATTCATGCGCCATGTCGAGGTCCTGGTTACCCCACTTGGTGCGCGCTTCCACCGAGATCTGGGTGATTTGCGGGTCCACCGCCTCGACGCGCATCCACACCTTGTTCTGGTTCACCCGGCCCATGAACGCCCGTACGGTGTTCGTGGTATCATGCGGGATGTATTCGGTCAGCAACGTCCCGTCGTTGTTGATGACTTGAATCGCGGCACGATAGACCTCGTCCACCGAGCGTTGATAACGACCGGCCACGGCATCCCTCCCCATCGGGTTGCCGGCGACCTTGGTGTCGCTCACCGTGGTGACACAACCGGCGGTCATGAGGGCGATGGCCGCGAACGCCATAAAAATTTTTGTTTTCATCGTGTCCAAAGACAATCACAACCACCGCGCGCGTCAAGCCTGATTCGCAGGAGGCACTGTCCTGAATTTGCCCGGAGTTCCACCTTCAAGCGGCCCAGAACCGCGCAAACGCGGAACTCCAAACTCCGAATCCGGGCACTGCCCCGCCGGAGACCGGCTCGACAAGCGCCTGAACAAATGCCAGAGTTAAGCCATGGTCGCGCACAAGTTTGAAGAATTGCGTGTCCGGTTGCGCCAGTACGGTTCCTGCCTCGTGGCCTATTCCGGCGGCGTGGACTCCGCATTTCTGGCGCGCGTGGCGCACGACGTGCTCGGCAGGAAATCGCTCGCGGTCATCGCCGATTCGCCGAGTCTGCCGCGCCGCGAGCTGGCCGAAGCGCTGGCCGTCGCGGAACAATCCGGCTTTCCGGTGCGCGTCATCCTCACGAAGGAATTTGAAGATGAACGTTACACGGCCAATCCGGCCAACCGCTGCTATTTCTGCAAGCACGAATTGTTCGAGCAACTGACGCCGGTTGCGCGGGCGGAGAAACTTGCGGTAATTGCCTATGGCGAGAACGCCAGCGACGCGGGTGATTTCCGGCCCGGCGCAACGGCCGCGGCGGAATTTCAGGTGTGCGCGCCGCTCAAGGAAGTGGGTTTGACGAAGGGGGAAATCCGCGGGTTGTCGGCGCAACTGGGCCTGCCGACGGCGGACAAGCCGCAGATGGCCTGTCTGAGTTCGCGGGTGCCGCACGGCGAGCCGGTGACGCCGGAAAAATTGCGAATGATCGAAGCGGCCGAAAACGTGCTGCGTGACCAGGGATTTTATGATGTGCGGGTGAGGCACCACGAACTGCGAGTGACGAGTGGCGAGTGGCGAGTGGCGGGAAACGGCGTACCGGTCACTCGTCACCCGTCACCCGTCACCCATTTGGCCCGCATTGAACTCGGGCCGGCGGAAATTCCGCGCTTTTTGGCGGACGGTATTTTGGTGAAGGTCACCGAGGCGTTGAAAGGCATCGGATACGCACACGTGACGCTGGACTTGGAAGGTTATCGCCGGGGCGGCGCCGGCAAAAACGAGGCCAAAGGGTGATGGTTGACACCTTGCCGGCCGGGGATTTTTTTACTGCAGATTTACAAGCTCCCGTTGCATGGCGATCTGTTCATAACCCGCCAGTCTGATTTCGGCCAGGGATTGCTGATAGGTATATCGCGCTTCCGCATCTTCAAGCCGGATGGTCCTGGTGGCGGAATCGTAATTCCATTTCCCCCATTGAGCTTCCAGTAAATTCAAGATCGTCAGGGTGGATTGGCCAATCTGATCGTCACATGCGCGAATTTTCAAAATCAGAACACTGCGCGGGGCGGCCTTGGAATGAAAGCCTTCCAGCGTTGCTGCCTGTTTTGCCGGGGTCACCCCCAGCTGGATCAGGTCGGCCCGGATGTTGACCTCGGAATTTGAAACCACGCTTTCCGCATTGCCATTCGCGGCCAGAAAATCCTGCACAATCCGGCGCCGGGCAGCGATCTGTTCGTCGTTGGCCAGGTCGTTAAAATCCAAAACCTTGGCATTGCGAAATGCCGTCGCTGCCGCGTCGTACTTTTTCATGGCAGCCTCCAAACGGGCCACATGCGCGGCCATGGCTCGGGCGATCCGCGCGTCGTCGCCGGACAACGTTTGGGCGGCGTTGTCAAACTGCGTTCGGAGGCGGTCCATGCTGCCGATGTCCACATTGGTAATGCCGGTCTTCGGATTGAATGATTTTTTTGCATTGGCCTGAATATCCTGCACGGTAGCGCGGAGTTCCTGCCGGAATTGACCGGGTCTCAGTATTTTATTGTTTAATTCCATTACCATGCCGGTAAAGAACAGAATTAGCAGCAGTCCATTGATGGCTACAGCCGTGATGCCTGTCCCCAAAATGCCGCGCGGACCATGTTTCCGGACGCCGCTTAAACCAAGAATACCCATTATCAATCCAGCCACCACCAGCAGCAGACCTGCGCCGCCGGCGATAATCGGAATCACCGGTGATCGCGTGTTTGAGACCGAGAGAGCTCCCGCCGCGCTGACGAGAATCGCCAATAACGAGGCAAGAAGGCCGAACAGGGCAGCCCGCCGCGCGAAGGATTTGCCCGGTGTTTCGGGTATGGGCGGTGGCAGATGAGAAGGGGTCGGAGAATTCATGGCGTTTTGGGTTTCCACATCCAGCTGCTGTTCATAGCAGAACGGCCGGATTCTTAATGTACTTCCGCGTGAATTCAAGCGGATTTGGAAGAGCGAAAGCCGCTTGTGTGATGATGCGAGACTTCAAATTCCGCAACTTTTTGGACATAGCCGGGTTAGTAAGATAGAATTTTGACTATGCCGCAATTTTCGTATCGGGCCCGTCGCCGCAGTGGTGAATTGGTCGAGGGCGTTTTGGACGTCGCCGATCGCGCGGCGGCATTGGCGCAAGTCGAACGGCTCGGACTGTTCCCGGTGGCGGTGGACGCCTCAAAGGGAGGATCGGTGGTGAATGACAAACGCCCCGGCCAAAAAGTGGAATTCCTGGCGTTCCTGCCGCCGACCTTGCGCGCCCAGCTGCAACAGAAGCGCAAGCCGAAATTGCAGGAGCTGGCCACGTTCACCCAGCAACTGGCGAACCTGCTTCAAGCCGGCATGCCACTGGCCACGGCGCTGCAGAGCATGACCTATCTGGAGACCAAGGGCATTACGTCGGAGGTGAGCCGCCAGCTCCGTCAGGAAGTGACTGAAGGCCGGAGCCTGTCGGACGCGATGGCCAAGCAGCCGCGAGTTTTTTCCGATCTGTATATCAACATGGTCCGGGCGGGCGAGCAGAGCGGCGCGCTGGTGGACGTGCTCCGGCGCATGGCCGATCATTTCGAAAAATTCGCCGAGGTCCAGGCCAAATTCAAGTCGGCGCTGATTTATCCCGGCGTGGTTTGTTGCGTGGGCACCGGCATCATCATTTTTTTCATGACCTTCATCCTGCCCCGGTTCATGTCCATCTTCGGCAGCATGGGGTTCAACCAGTTGCCGACGGCGACGCTGCTTTTGATCGGCATCAGCAATATCTTTAAAAATTACTGGTGGTTGATGATCCTGGTCCTGATCGTGGCGGTCATTTTGTTCAAGCGGTTTCAGGCTTCGGCCGCCGGCCGGCGCCGGATTGATGAATGGAAAATGAAGATGCCGCTCTTTGGCCGGGTGATTTGTTTGAACCTGTACGGCCAATTTGCGCGGACGCTTTGCACCCTGCTGCAGAACGGCGTGCCGGTGCTCACGGCCTTGAAAATCACCGAACAGGTCATTCCCAACTGCATCATTAAAGAAGCAGCGGCCAAAACCCGCGACGCGGTGACGGATGGCAAAACGATCGCCCAACCTCTGGCACAGAGCAAGGTGTTCCCCCAATTGATGGTGGATCTGGTAAAAATCGGCGAAGACACCGGCGACGTGGCCGGCGCGCTGAACAATGTCGCCGAAACCTACGAAGGCGAACTGAACATCGCCCTGCGGGTGATGACCAATCTGATTGAACCCACTTTGATCATCGGCATGGCCGTCGTGGTCGGCTTTTTGCTCGTGGCGGTGCTGGGCGCGATGTTCTCGATGATTTCCAACATCGGCAACTCGGTATGAGGGCCCTGATGCAAGCCGGCCGAGGGTTGCAGGCGGGCAGCGGAGACGGGGAGATGTCTTGCGAGCGCGGAGCAGGTTTTTGTTGCCGGAGGGCCGGCCGCCGGCGCGAGCGGGCGTTCACCATGCTCGAAATCATGATGGTTGTCGCCATCATGGGTCTGATGATGGCCATGAGCGTGCCGGCGATTCTGCGGACAATGCACCAGGAACCCTTGCGCAAGGCGGTCAATGACGTGCTGAATATTTGCAGCCATGCCCGCGCCCAGGCGATTTTGCATGGCGTGACCACCACCGTCGTCTTTCATCCCCAGTCGGGGGATGTCATGCTGGCCAGTATCGCCCCCACCAATTCAGCGGACGGCTTCGCGCCACCGGACGCGCCGACCGGTGAAACCACAACCACCGCTTCCAATGGGTCGGCACTGAATTCCACGCACTTCGATGACAGCATCGCCATTGATATGCTCGACATCAATTTGTCCAAATGCAAGGAGGCGAGCCAGGCCCTGGTGCGTTTTTTTCCGGACGGCACCAGTGATGAAATGACTCTCATCATCCACGCCGGCGATCAGTACCGGAAAATCACGCTGGAGGTAACCACCGGCCTGGCGTCCGCGGCAACGATCCAATGAAAACTCGAACTGACCGGCCGCAAACCACCTGCCGCGCTTTCACGCTTCTGGAAGTGATGTTTGCCATGGTTGCGTTTTGCACCGCGACCTTCGTAATTTTGGCGCTGGTCTCCAATTCACTCGCCAATGCGCGCCGGTTACAGCGGCCGATGGTGGACGCCGGCGTGCTGGCGGCTGAATTGTCACAAACCAACCAGTTGATAGAAGGTGTCAAATCGGGCGATCTGGGTGATTCCCTGGGCAATGCGTATCAAGGCTACACGTGGACGCGGGACGTTGAGGAAGTGCAAACCAACAAGCTTTTCCAGGTGGATTTTATTGTTCAAAGTGATTCCGTTGACAAGCCGGTCGTTTCCAAAATGAGCATTTTGCTTTTCTGCCCCAATTCACCGGCGGGCAGCCTCGACGGAGCCACGGTGGCCAGATGAAATTTATTCGTCGGAAATCGAGAGCCGAGAGTCGAACGCCCGCGCGCAGTACGCAGAATCTTCTTCGCGCTCGCCCCGTTCGCGCCTTCACGCTGCTCGAACTCATGCTGGCCATCGCGATTTTCAGTCTCGTGATGGCGGCGATTTATTCGTCCTGGATGCTCATTCTGCGGGCCACGAAAGTAGGGCAGGAAGCCGCGGCTGAGGCCCAACGCCGGCGCGTCGCGGTGCGGACCATCGAAAGTGCGCTCATGTGTGTCCAGTCATTTCAGGCGACCCAACAGTATTACACCTTTATCGTCCAGAATGGTGACGAACCCCTGCTCAGTTTCACTTCACGGTTGCCGGACGATTTTCCGCGCAATGGCCGGTTCGGCGATTTCAATATGCGGCGTGTGACCTTTACGGTTGAAGCCGGACCGGATTCAGAAAAAGACCTGGTCCTCCGGCAAAACCCGATTCTTATGGACATGGACAAGGACGAGCAGGAACACCCGCTGGTATTGGCCCGCAACGTCAAAAGTTTTGCCGCCGAATGCTGGGACCCGACCCAGAGTGACTGGTCGGACAAATGGGACAATACCAATCAGATACCTACGATGGTGCGATTCACCCTCGTCCTTGGCGGAAATCCACTGAACAATTTCGGTGATACCGGCCCGGCCCTGGCGGTTACGCGCGTGGTCGCCATTCCGTCAGTCATGGTGCCGGCGGCGGTTCAATCACAATCCCCGGGCGGCGGCTTTCATGGGCTCGGACCTCACTGATGAAAATTTCCGTCCAGACCCGGCCGCGCGGGATTGCGCTCGTCATTGTGATGATTGCCATTTTCGTGCTGTCGGTCATGGCTGCCATCTTTGCGATGTCAATGAAAGTTGAAACCAAACTGGCGCTGAATGCCGACCACGATCAGCAATTGCTCTGGCTGGGCCGGTCGGGTGTGGAACTGGCGCGCTACGTCCTGTCGGAACAAATGACCATCCCCAACGAACCTTATGACGCGCTCAATCAAATCTGGGCCGGCGGACCTGGTGGCATCGGTGAGTCCAACAGTCCGCTGACAGGGATTTCCCTGGACAACCACCAGGTCGGCGACGGAACCGTTTCGATCAAAATCGTTGACCTCGAACGCAAGATCAACGTCAACACGGTCAATCTCAATCCCGGGGAGTTGCAACAGACGCTTACGCTGATGGGCGTGGGCGCGGACGGCATTTCCGTCATCTCTGACTCCATTCTGGATTGGATTGCCCCGCCCAACGACCCCCGCCCGGCTGGTGCAGAGAGCGATTATTATCAAAGTTTGAATCCACCTTACTATGCCAAGAATGCGCCGATGGACGACCTGTCGGAGTTGCTGCTGGTCCGGGGCATTCGGGATCATCCGGAAATTTATTGGGGCGGCAGCCCCACCAATCACGCACCGGCCAGGTTTCAACAGAAACTGGGCTTTGTGAATTCGCCGTTTCAAGAGCCGGATTATCCGTTCGGGCTGACGAATATTTACACCGCCATTTCCAGCGGGCACATCAACATTAATACCGCCGACGAAAATGTGCTGGAGGTAATTCTCAATGGGGACGACGCGGCCGCGCAAAATATCATCAAAATGCGTGTCGGACCCGACGGGGAGCCAGGCACGGCGGATGATACGCCTTTCACCGGTATCGGCCAGTTCATGAACGCAGGTTTGAGTCAGCAACAAATCGCCCAGCTTTCCAGGATTTGCACCGTGCGCAGTTCCACCTTCGAAGTCCACGTGACCGCCCGGATCGGCGATTACCATCGCGAATATGTCGCGATCCTTTTTCGCAACTCGCCGACCGATATCAAGATTCTGAGCTTTTACTGGGAATGACCGGAAATTGCAGTTGAGTTCGTCCCGCCGCCCGTTATCGTTTTGTCATGCGCCGGTTGCTGCTGAGTTTGCTTTTGCTGGGTTCGCTTTCAACGACCTCCGCCGGCGATGTTGTCACGGGCCGCATCGTCAAAGTCCTGCCGTTTTTTCTCGACCTCAAGAGCCATGAAGCCCTGTCCCCGAGCCTGTACGACCGCGATGCCTACCAGGCTTATCTCCGCCGGCACACCGAGCAACGCTCCGCCATCCGTTTTGATGTTCTGTGGAAAACTTCGAAGGCCAGCGAGGCAAAACTGAAATTGCGGCTCGAATTACGCGGCATCGGCGCGGACGGAATGCCTCGCCAGGCCACGCTCGAACGGATCGTCCCACCTCATTTCCTCCGGCATTGGGATTCATTGACGCTCGGCGGCGGGGACTATAAAAATTTCGGCGAGCTTGTCGCCTGGCGTGCGACGCTCTGGGCGGACAACCAATTGCTCGGCGAACAAAAATCATTCCTATGGTAAAAGCTGCGTTTGGTCCGGATTCGATGTCTGACTTGACATCGGCGGCTGCAGTGGCGATAAACCGGGACGCGCCTGAATGATGCACGTCATAGTACCCGTCAAAATTGTTTGCAGTTGCGGGCAGAAATATGCCTTCGACGTGTATCCCCTGAACGGTTGCATGCCGTCGCCGATAAAATGTCCGGTTTGTGGCGTGGATGGCACGGCGGTCGCCAATGAAATCATCGCGATTGTCCTCAAAGCGCAACCGTCACCACTAATCCTTCGCCCGCGGTTGCTGACGCAACAATCTCCGGCTGCCGAAGTTACCCCGGTTAACGCCGAGGTTGAGACGTGGCGCAAACGGGCCTTTGACGCCGAACGCCGCGCGGACCAGGCCCAGGCCGCCGCCCGCGCCAGCCTCGCCCCGCACCTGGCGCAGATGCTTAAAGAAACCGTGGTCCAGGAACTGGCCATGCAACGCCGTGAATTGCTCAAGGCGCAGGAGGAAGCCGCCCTGGAAATTGCCGCGATGATCCGCCGTTTCGATTCCGTGCAGGCCCCCTTGCAGGAACGATTGCGCTCCTACGAAACGCGCATTCAGGAACTGGAGAAGGAACTCAGCGCGTTAAACGAGGAAAATCGCGAACTGCTGAAACTCAAGATTGAAATGATCCGCCACCAGTTGGAGGTCGAACGCGTTCACAACCGCATCGCCTTCACCGCCAACTAGGCGGCCGTTTTCACGCCGGCGGTCCTTTGGTCGTGCGTGTGCAACGCGTGTTCGTAACATTGCAGCGCCTCCTCATATCGCGACATGCGGTTGAACAGGCCGCCCTTGTGGAGATACGCAATGGTCATGGTGCCGTCCGCGGCAAGGGCGTCATCGTAACAGGCGATGGCTTCCTCGAGCCGGTTCAACTTCTCCAACGCACCCGCCCGTTTGATCAACGTCTCGGCGCTTTTCGGATCGAGTGACAGGGCCTGATCGAAACATTCCAAAGCCTTTTCCGGCTCATTGCCATTGAGCAATGACTGGCCTTCCGCCAGCAGGTTGGCAATGTTCCGGTCCAGGGCGCCTGAGGTCGAGGACGCGCCGTTGGATCCGGCGGCGATGGGGAGCGGGGCTTCCACCAGTGGAGCACGCGCCATGTGTTCCAGTTCAAGGAGCCGTTTTTCCAGGCGCTCAACCACGTTGAATAAACGCGCGTTCGAGAATTCCACGGCCGCGCGCCCCGGTGTGTCATGCGTTTCGCCCGCCGACAACATCGGAGATGCGCCCGGCCCTTCCAAAGCCAGCGTGGACGGATGCAGTGTGGATAATTCGACCAGTTGCGTTACCGCCCGCCACTGGAAATAGGCCATGAACAGGACGGCGGCCAGCCCGACCACCCCGAAGGTGCCGGCCAAAATGAGCGTGAGCCCCTGCGCCTTTTGGGTCGCCTCGATTTCGCTGGCGCGCTGCGTCGCCACAGTCTGTTCGAGCACCTGGATGCGCGCAGTCATCTCCGTCGCATTGCGTTGTGCCTCGGTAGCGGCGGCCACCCGATTGCTTTCGATGAGCAATTGCGTGGTGTGAAGCTGTTCTTGAATCTGGAGAAAAGCGTTTAACGTGTCTTGTGCGGTTTTGTCCCCGGCCTGGCGCGGGGAAAGATCGGCGGAGTCGGTGCTACCGGCA
>JANWKE010000109.1 GCA_025451535.1 Verrucomicrobiia bacterium | reverse complement strand
TGCAACATCCAAGCTGGCGGCGTGAACGGCCAATACCTACACGCGTTGCCGGTCGGTAATTAAGTCATCGGATAAAGCAGCGTAATTTGCAGGGCCTGAAGTTTCAACTTCAGGCCTTTTTACATTACGGAGCGTGTTCGGGGCCGACGGGTTTTCACTCGTAACGCCTACTGCCGAATTCCGCCAAAAACCTTAGGCTTGTCAGACAGCCAAAGGACAACCTGGGTCAGGGGCCATTCTCATACCTTTAACGGGCTTAACGCCCGATAATATAGATGCACAATGTCTGTTATATTTAATGTGTGCACATCTTCATTTGACGGAATTTGAGGCATAGTGTCTAATATGTGTAATGACATTCAAATTGGCCATGTGTGCGCTGGCCGCGTTGGGGGTGGTTGTAAGCGCTTCTGGAATGAACCGGTGGGAAGCTTTGTCGATGCTCGAGACCGGAGACGATGATTCTGCGGTGGGACGCTGCGGAGAAATCTCGCGATTCCAAATTCGTGCCGAGCTTTGGCCGGGTGGCAATCCGCAAAATGCCCAGGCGGCGTTGGTGGTCGCCCGAAATATTATGCAGACCCGGGTGGAACGATTTCAGCAGACACACGGACGCTCGCCGACCAATTTTGAATTTTATGTTTTGTGGAATGCGCCGGCGGAGATAGATCATCCGGTGCCTTGCGTGGCAGAACGTGCCCACCGGTTCGTCAACCTGGTCGAACGCGCGTCTCACCAGATTCAGGCATCCAACAACCTTAAAAAGGGAACGAACCCTTCCTGAGGCCCCGAGCCAGTTCGTAGGCCTTCAGATATTCCTGCACCGTCTGTTCCCAGGAAAAAACCGTTTTCATGGCGTTGTGCTGGAATTGCCGCAACAACTCCGGCTGTTGATACAGGACCAGCGCCTTGCGAATGGCTTTGGCCAGCGCGCGCGCCGAGTATTCATAAAACTTTATGCCGTTGGCGTGGGTTGTGTTTTCCGTGAAATCGACCACACTGTCATCCAGACCGCCCGTCGCGCGCACGATCGGAATAGCCCCGTAGCGCAGGCTGTACATCTGGTTCAAACCGCTCGGCTCAAAACGTGACGGCATGATATAAAAATCACTGGCGGCTTCAATACGATGCGCCAGGCCTTCATCGTAGTTCACGCGGGCGGCGACCCTGGCCGGGAATCGCCGCGCCAGTTCGGCATAGCCCCGTTCGTAAGCCGAGGAACCGCTGCCGAGCAAAACGAACTGCATGTTGGTGTTCAGCATCTCCTCAAGCGCGCCCAATTGAAGATCCACGCCCTTCTGTTCCGCCAGCCGGGAAATCGTGCCGAACAACGGCACGTCCCTTCCCTCCGGCAGACCGACTTCCTTTTGCAATGCGAGTTTGCAGACCGTTTTTCCTGCGAGCCGCGTTGCTGAATACGGGCGTGCCAGAAACGGGTCATGCGCCGGGTTCCATTCATCGTAATCCACACCATTGAGAATTCCAAAGAGCTGCTTCTGCCGCCGCCGCAAAAGCCCGTCCAGGCCGTGGCCGAATTCTTCCGTTGTGATTTCACGCGCATAACGCGGGCTGACCGTCGTGAGGACATCGGCAAGCACAATGCCAGCCTTCAGGCAATTCAGGTGGCCGTAAAATTCTGCGCCTTCGATGGTGAACAATTCCAACGGCAGATCGGTCAGCGCAAAGGCGCGCGGCGGGAAAATTCCCTGATAGGCCAGGTTGTGAATAGTCAGGCAGGTGGGCGGCGGATTTCCCCACCCCGCCGCGCGCTGTTGCAGCAGCAACGCCGGCACCAACGCGGTCTGCCAGTCGTGAACGTGCACCAGGTCCGGCCGCCATGGGAGGTAACGCGCAAGATGGGTGACGCATTTCGCAAGGAAAACGAAGCGTTCGGCGTTGTCAGCGTAGCTGGTGTTGTTTTCATGATACAAGGAGGCGCGATCAAAAAAATCCGGCTGTTCGATGAAATAAACCATCAACCCTTTTTCCGTTTCCAGCGACCAGAGGGACGCCTGAACGCGCCGGTCGCCCAACGGCAGATCGAAATACCAGTCCTCGCGGCGCATTTGGGGAAATCGCCCGGAGATGCCGCGGTACAGCGGTGTGACAATGCGCGCCTCGTGGCCCGCACGCGCCAGCGCCTTGCCCAGCGCGCCCACCATATCCGCCAGCCCGCCGGTTTTGGAGAACGGATGGACTTCGCTGCTGGCCAGAAGAACGTTCATTCATTTACGATTTACGATTTACGAGTTGCACGCCGGTTGGCGCGTAAATCGTAAAACGCAAATAGGTAACAGGATGGTCACGGGCGAATTTGGTCTGTTTTCAAATAGGGTTGAAGCGGTTCGGGGATCAGCACGCTGCCATCGGTCTGTTGATATGTCTCCACCAGCGCGACAAACAATCGAGCCAGGGCCGTGCCGCTGCCATTGAGAATATGCGGAAATTTGTTTTCACCCGATTCCGCTTTAAACCGCAGATTCATCCGGCGCGCCTGGAAATCTTCGCAATTTGAACAGCTCGACACTTCAAGATAACTCCCCTGCCCCGGCGCCCAGACTTCGAGGTCGTAGGTTTTTGCGCTGCCGAAACCCATGTCGCCTGTGCACAGCAGCAGCACGCGGTAATGCAGACTCAGCAATTGCAGAACCTTTTCCGCGTCGGCAACCATTTTCTCCAATTCGTCGTAGCCGTTTTCCGGTTTCACAATTTTGATCAACTCGACCTTGTCGAACTGGTGGACGCGAATCATACCGCGCGTGCCGACGCCGGCGGCGCCGGCCTCGCCGCGAAAGCACGGCGTGTAAGCACAGTAACGAACGGGCAGTTGTTTCTCCGCCAGAATTTCTTCGCGATGAATGTTGGCTACCGGCGTTTCGGCGGTCGGGATCAGATAAAGTTTGCCGAGCTTCTGCTGGTCGTCGCCTTCGGCCACGCCATAGTACTGGTCCCTGAATTTCGGGAACTGTCCCACACCTTCAAGGCATTGCGGCCCGACCATGAATGGCGGTGACATCTCTGTGTAGCCGTGTGCTTGAACGTGCAAATCCAGCAGAAATTGAATCAGCGCCCGTTCGAGTCGTGCGCCCCAGTTCGTGTAAAGAATGAAGCCGCTGCCGGAAAGTTTTGTTGCCCGCGCGAAATCCACCAGCTTCAATGACTCGCACAGTTCAATGTGTGATTTGGGCTTGAAGGCGAAGGTGGCTTTCTCACCAAAAGTGCGAATGATCGGATTGTCATCGGCAGTCCTTCCGACCTTCACCGATTCATGCGGCAGGTTCGGGAGTTGCAGCATCAACGCGTCGCGTGCTGCATGTGTTTGCACTGCCTCCTGGTCGAGGGCGGCAATTTTGTCGCCGAGATTCCTGGTTTCCGCCTTTTTCGCCTCGGCCTCGGCGGCTTTTTTCTGCCCCATCAGCGCCCCAATTTCCTTCGATACGCGATTGCGCTGGGCTTTGAGGGTTTCGACTTCCGCCAGGATTTTCCGGCGTTGCTCATCCAACTTCAGCAGATCATCAATTTTTGCCTCATCCCCTGCCCCGCGGGCGGCCAGGCGCTGACGCACAAAATCGGGCTTTTCACGGATCAATTTGATGTCGAGCACAGGCGCACTTTAAGAAACGTACTTGGTAACGGCAAGCCGATTGGATTCAATAGTCGCGCAGAATGAGGCTGCCCGAAAAAATACACCAGGTTTTGCGGATACCGAAGTTGACGCGGGCGCGGACCGTGTCGGCGCTGGCCGTCGCGGTCGTGGCCGATGGTCTGCAATTGCTGCTGGGCCCGTTCGGCTGGGTCTTTGGCGACCAGATTATTGACGCCGTGACCATGCTGCTGGTGAGCTGGCTGATTGGTTTTCATTGGTTGCTGCTACCGTCGTTCGCCCTGGAACTCATCCCGCTGGTGGATGAACTGCCCACCTGGACAGCGTGCGTGGTCGCCGTCATTACATTGCGTCGGCGCGGAGAAAAGATGCCACCGGGCTGAACCCGGCATTACCGGCTGGACGCCAATTTAGGCGGTTGATACGTTGCTAAAGAGCGCACCAATATAATTATGCCGAAAGCGATTCCGAGAATATTAGTGATTGAGACGGGAAAAACCTGCGCGAAGATGTTGGAACAGTGCGGATTTGAAATCGTCCTCGCCCACCGGCTTTCTTCCGGGCTTCAAAAAATCAACGGGCGCGGCTTTGATCTGATACTGGTGGAACTGTCACTGCCCGACACCCAGGGCATTGAAACGTTCGCCCGACTCCATAAACAGGTTTCCCAGACATCGATTGTGGTGCTGGGAGACGCGGATGACGAAAAGTTGGCGGCACGCACGATACGGATGGGCGCGCAGGATTATCTGCTCAAGTCACAGCTCAATGGTCCGTTGTTGGCAAGTACCATCGGCAAGGCCATTGACCGGCAGTTGGGCCAACGGGTGCACGGTTATGAAGGTTTCCTGCTGCAGGCGTTGATGGACAACATCCCTGATTCGATCTACTTCAAAGATTTGCGCAGCCGCTTTTTGATGATCAGCCGCGCCAAGGCGAGGAAACACGGCCTGACCGACCCCGCGGAGGCGCGGAGCAAAACCGATGCTGACTACTTCACGGAACCTCATGCCCGGCAGGCGCTCGCCGACGAGCAGGAGATTCTGCGCTCCGGCAAACCGATTGAAGACCTCGAAGAAGTCGAAACCTGGCCCGATGGCAGCGAAACCTGGGTTTCAACGACCAAGATGCCCCTGCGCAACCAATCCGGCCAGATCGTAGGCACCTTCGGTATCTCCCGCGACATTACCAAGCGTAAACGCGCCGAGCAGGCCCTGGCTGAACGTACCCGGCAGTTACAGGCGAAGAACCGCCAGATCGAGGACGAACTGAAAATGGCGCGTGAATTGCAACTGGCCATGCTGCCTCAAAAATTTCCCACGATATCAGGCGGCAAACCGGGTCAGGAGAGTACCTTGAGATTTTTTACTTTCTTCTATCCCAGCGGCGCGGTCAGCGGCGATTTCTTTGATGTCATCGCGCTTTCTCCAACCTCCGTCGGCGTATTTATTTGCGACGTCATGGGTCATGATGTGCGCGCGGCGTTGGTTACCGCGATGATGCGCTCGCTCGTGGAGGACCTGAGCACCACCGCCACGGATCCGGGACACCTGCTGTCCCTGATCAACCAGGCCTTGTTCAGTGTCTTTCAACAAGCCGGTTCCACCATGTTTGCCACCGCATTTTATCTGGTCGCCGACCTGAGTGCCGGGCAATTACACTATGCCAGCGCTGCTCACCCCGATCCGATGCAACTGAGCCGGTACGAAGGCAAGGTGGAGACGCTCGGCGCCGGTCCCGATGGCCGGAAAGGTCCCGCGCTCGGACTCTTCAAGGAAGCAACCTTCCCCACCTGCCGGCACAAAATAGAACCCGGTGACGTTATTATGCTTTTTACGGATGGCATGATTGAGGCCGGAGGCAACGACCATGAAATATTCGGCCGCGAACATCTGACCGCCGCTCTGCATAAGCATGCCGGGTTGCCGACGAAGAGAATGCTCTCCGGCGTGCTCTCCGAAATCCGGAAATTTTCCGGACGGAAGAAATTTGATGATGACATTTGTCTCGTGGGCATGGAAGTCAAGCCGCTAGAATCTGATTGAAAATTCACCTGCCCCACGGCAGATTCGAAGCATGACGAAATCAGTTTTTGGCGGACCCGTTTACGTGGTACGCGACAACATTGACACGGATCAAATCATTCCGGCGCAGTATCTCACGCTGGTGCCGACGATCCCCGATGAATATGAAAAACTCGGCAGCTACGCGCTCGCCGGCCTGCCCGAATCGCTCTATCCGACGCGCTTCGTAAAGGAAGGCAAACTCGACAGCGATTACGTCATCATCGTGGGCGGAAAAAATTTCGGCTGCGGCAGTTCCCGCGAACACGCACCCATCGCCATCGGCTCGGCCGGGTGCAAAATCGTCCTCGCCGAAAGTTTCGCGCGCATTTTCTTCCGCAACAGCGTGGCCACCGGCGAGCTTTATCCGTGCGAACTCACCGAACGCCTTTGCGATACCTTGAAAACGGGTGACGTTGTGACGGTTGACCTGGACGCGCAGAGTGTCACCGTAAAAAGCACCGGCAAGGTTTTCAAATTTAAATCACTGGGCGACGTGCGCCCGGTGGTGGACGCCGGCGGCCTGTTTAATTACGCGCGGAAAAGCGGCATGATTCCAAAGTAGTCTGGAGGGCGCTGCTTCGTCAGTGCCCCATTGACTGATCACAAAAAATGAATCAGGGCAGCGACGAAGCGCTGCCATCCAAGTTAATTTGAATTTACTCCCCTGCCCTCGCTCAGTGAAGCTTCTACGCGGCACGTTCATCCTGCCTGAAAAGGCAGGGACGCCGCGCCGCGGCGCCCGGTCGGCGCAGCGCGCCGACCCTGCCATAAAATTTACCTGCAGCCATTCCGCTCCCAGCCATCCTGAAGGCTACGCACTGACGATTTCCCCGAAAGGAATCGAAATTTCCTTCCGCGAGGCCGGTGGTTTGCGTGCGGCGGCGGCGACGTTGCGGCAGTTGCTGCGGCAGCACGGCCGGCGGCTGCCCTGCCTGGAAATCCGGGACTGGCCGGATATCCCGCGTCGCGGCGTGATGCTCGATATTTCCCGCGGGCGCGTGCCCAAACTCGAAACCTTGCTTGAATTGGCTGAACGGCTCGCCGATTTCAAAATCAATGAGCTGCAGCTCTACACCGAGCACACCTTTGCCTATCGCCGCTATAAATCGGTCTGGCAAAACTGGGGCGCATTGACCGGCGCGGAAATCCGCCAGCTCGACAAACGCTGCCGCGAGCTGGGCATTGACCTTGTGCCCAACCAGAATTCCTTCGGCCATCTGCGCCACTTTTTAGAACATCCGAAGCTGAAAAAGCTCGCCGAGGTGGCCGAGCCCTACGAGGCCGAGGCCGGCGAATATGTTCGCCGTCCTGCCACCCTCGCGCCGGGCCATCCCGGCACCCTGCCTTTCCTGCGCGGGCTGTACGATGAATTGCTTCCGAACTTTTCGAGCCGGCTCTTCAATGTCGGCTGCGACGAGACCTGGGATTTGGGCCGCGGCCAGAGCAAAACACTTTGTGAGATGAAGGGCCAGGGTCGTGTCTATGTCGATTTCCTGAAAAAAATCCGCACCGTAGTTTCCCAACGCGGCAGGACTATGATGTTCTGGGGCGACATTATTTTGAAATATCCAAAGCTTATTCCGGAACTTGCCAAATTTCCTCGTAGCAGCCGACGTGAGTCGGCTCACTTTCCTCAGAGCGGACCTGCGTCCGTTGCTACGGACGATATCATCGCTTTGACCTGGGGCTACGAGGCAAGCCATCCGTTCG
>JANWKE010000108.1 GCA_025451535.1 Verrucomicrobiia bacterium | reverse complement strand
TCCATTTCGTTGACGACCCAGCGCAAAGCGAGGATAACCTTTTTTGGGTCGGTCACCACCGGCACGACGAGGTGCGGCAGCGCGTTGTATTGCTGCAATTCGACCACCTTGGGATCAATCATCACGAAGCGGAGCTGGTCGGGTGAAAAGTTATAGAGCAACGAGGTGATGATGCAGTTGATGCAAACGGATTTGCCGGAGCCGGTGCTGCCGGCAATCAGCACGTGCGGCATTTCAACCAGATCGGCGATGATCGGATGGCCATAGACGTCCTTGCCCAGCGCAATGGGGATCTTCGCCTTGGAATTGCGCCATTCGTCGGACTCGAACAGGTCGCGCACGATGACCTTCGTTTTGACCGGATTCGGGACCTCGACCCCGACGGAGCTTTTGCCGGGCACCGGGGCGAGGATGTGGATGCGCTCGGCCTTGAGCGCGGCAGCGATGTTGTTGGAGAGCGCGGTGATTTTTTCCAGCTTCACGCCGGGCGCCGGGTGCAATTCGTAACGGGTGATGGTCGGCCCTTTGGTGATGTCGCCGAGCGAAACCTCGATCTCAAACTGCGCGAGCGTCTGCTGCATAAGGCGCGCGTTGGCCATCAATTCCTCCTTCGATTCGGTCGGTTTGACGGTCATGTCCGGGTGCTGGAGAAAATCCAGCGGCGGCAACTGGTAATTGCCGATGATGGGCGTCGAGGCGACCGTAATCGGCTTCGGCCTTTTGGATTTCGGTTTGGGTTTTGCCGGCGCGGAACCGTCCGCGATATGAATCGCCGGCTCGGCAGGCTTATCCGGATCAACTTTTTCCGGTTCCTCAGTTTTGGTTTCAGCGGGTTTTTCCACTTCCAATTTCCTGCCGAGAACCTCCTCCGTGGTGGCGGCGGGAACCTCGCGCGGGAAAATCGCTTCTTCTTCGGCGGCGGGCGCGGGCTTTCGTCCCGACGCGGGTACCGGGTTTTCATCCCCGCTGAGCGGCTCTTTGACGATGCCGCCGGGCAAAGTCGTTCTCCTGAACCGGCCCGGTTTGGCCTGCGGCACGCTCAAATCGCGCACGGTCGGTTCGGGCACCGGTTGCATATCCGCGCCCAGCCCGGTGCGCGCGACTTCTTCCTGCAATTTTTTGGCCTGCCTTTCCAATTCACGCGCCCGTCGTTCCAGCGCGCCTTCTTCGGGGGATTTCGGTTCCGGTTTGGCGTCGACGCTGGCGGGCATTTTTTCCAGAAAACCGCGAATCCATTCGCCGAGACGGAAATTGGTCAGGAACAGCAGGCTGATGAGGCAGAGCGTGGCGTAAACAATGGTCGCGCCCGCCGTGCCCAGCAGGGAAAAACCATATTCATAGCGCGGCGTCTGGCCGAAGGTCAAAAAACCAAGCCAACCGCCGGCACTGAGCGAACCAATGGTTTCCCGGACCTTGCCGAACCATCCGGCGTTGTCCATGATGTAAAGCAACCCCGTTAAAGACAGGACCAACACGACCGACCAGATCAGCGACCAGCGCAAGCGGTCCCGCACGTGGCTGGGAAAATTCAGCAGGTAAGCCAGGCCAAACAGGGCGAGCAATACCGGCAAAAGATAGCCGACCAGACCAAAAGGAATGAACGAGGCCCAGGCCAGATAAGCGCCGAGCGGGCCAATCCAGTTGTGCGCGGGCTTGTTCAGCCGCGTGGTCAGGAAGGAAATGTCGTCGCGGTCAAATGACCACTGCGCCACCAGCAGGAGCAGCGCGGCGCAAAGCAACGCGACGCCGATAATGTCGCCAAAACCGTGCGCGGAATTCGATGACGTCTTGCGTGACATGACCGCAGCGTAACAATTCAACGCGGCGACTTCAAAGTTGAAATTGCTCGATCACTGCGTTCGGCGAGCGGAAGGTCTGGACCTGGTCGCGATTTGCGAACGCAACGCTTTCATCCGTTTTTGAGCGTCGGTGAATTGTTGGGGCGTTAATCCCTTCCGCAGCAGGTCGCGGCTCTCCGCCGCATCCGCATCGGCCTTGGCTGCCATGCTGAACCACGCATACGCCTCCACGATGTCCTTCTCCACGCCCTGGCCATTGGCGTAGCAGTAACCCAGATTGGATTGGGCCTCGGGATGGCCCTGTTCGGCGGCCTTGCGATACCAATTCGTCGCCTCCTCGGCGTCCTGCTCCACGCCCCGGCCATTGTCATAGCAGTAGCCCAGATTGGATTGGGCGGGGGCGTAATTCTGTTCGGCGGCCTTGCGAAACCACTTCACCGCCTCGGCTTTGTCCTTTCCCACCCCCTGGCCATTGGCGTAGCAGTAGCCCAGATTGAATTGTGCGGGGGCGTAATCCTGCTCGGCGGCTTTGCGATACCACTTCACCGCCTCCCTTGGGTTCTTCGTTACGCCCCGGCCGTCATCGTAGCAAAAGCCCAGATTGAACTGAGCCTCGGCATCGCCCTGCTCGGCTTTGACTTTATATTCCAGAAATTTGCCGGGAACGGCGGGGCCTTTCGGGGTGGTGGCACGGGTCGAAAACAGGCGGGTGATGAAATTGGAAACGGCGGTTCGAAATCTTTTCATCAGACTGAAACCTACGCCTTAACCATCAAGAACCGCAAGTCGAATCCAGTCGTCCGCCCCTCACTTCACGCTTGCCAACGCATCAAGGGATTGTCAGGCTCTTAATCCCGCAAGTGCGCGGTTAGCTCAGTGGTAGAGCACTACATTGACACTGTAGGGGTCACAGGTTCGAACCCTGTATCGCGCACCAGCCTTCGCTCGGTGTTGTGTGAGTCTGCGTGCCTGGCCGCAACGATCAGATACGGCCGAATCCTCCCGGAGATTGCGACCCCACTGAGTCAATCAGCGGCCTGTTCCCGAAACAGAACGGTTTGGCTTCTTGGATTGGGGTATCGGTCACAGTAATCGTCCAACCATGTCCGCCGGGCGCACGTTCTGCGCTAACGATGCGACGGCCTTCGCGCTTGATGCGGTCAAGCGCGGCGACAAATTCTTCGGTTGAGTTTGTAATGATCTGCATTTCCGGCCTGTGTTCGTTTTGCCCGGTTTGTCAGCAGTAATCGCGCCGACATCCTGCCCCAAAACTGGACGGGTCACTGCCCGCGCAACCGATAAAAGGAATTGGAGCCGGTAACAAGGTTGGTCACGACGAAATTATTTCCGGCAATAGCCACTCCATTAGTCAACGGCAACCAGGTTACGCCTGAAGCTACGGTGCTGCTGGTTTGCAGCATGAAAGCGTAGGCCCAGGTCGGCCAGGAGAGGACGGCTTGATTGTTGGCCGCCGGCGCGATGTGCAGTGATGGAAAGATAGCACGTCCGGATCGGACCGTGCTGTTATGCGTGTCGGCCACGTAGAGATTGCCGGCCTGATCGAACGCGAGGCTTTGCGCGTAATTAAACAGCGCGTTAGTGCCCATGCCGTCGGTGCTGCCCGTGATGCCAACCTGTCCGGCCACCGTGGTTACCACCCAGTTGGTTCCCACCGGCGTCATTTTCCGAATGGTTTGATTGTACGTGTCCATCACGTAGAACTGACCAGTCAGGTCGGAAGTGACATCATCGGGGAAATAAAAATGAGCATTGGTGCCCGTGCCGTCGTCGTTAGCGCGGATGCCGGCCACGCCCGCCAGGGTGCTCGCCAGCCAGTTCGTTCCGAAGGGTGTCAGCTTGCGGATGTTGTTGTTTTCGCTGTCGGCCACATAAACGTTCGACGCATTGTCCACGGCCAGACCGCGAGGGAAATAAAACAGGGCATTGGTGCCGATGCCGTCAGCATAACCTTTCGTGAACGGCAACCCGGCCAGGGTACTTACCGTCCAGTCGGACCCAGTGGGTGAGACTTTGCGGATGACCATGCCGTAATTGTCCGATACAAAAATATTCGTGTTCGCATCGACGGCAATCCCGGCGGGCACATAGAAAAACGCGTTGCTGCCCACACCATCCACCTCGCCATAAGCCTGGGCCTGTCCGGCAATGGTGCTGGTCACCCAGTTCGTCCCGAATGGTGTGATTCTCCGAATCGTGCTGTTATAGGCATCCGCAACGTAAAGGCTGCCGCCGTTGTCCAGGGCGATGTCCGAAGGATAATAAAACCGCGCGGTGCTGTTCGTGCCGTCGGCGCTGCCAATGTTGCCAGCCAGACCGGCAATGGTGCTCACCACACCGTTCGTCGCAATTTTCCGAATCGTGCAGTTATAATAGTCGGCCACGTAAACGTTGCCTTGAGGATCCAGCGCCACCGCAGCAGTCGACCAGAACAACGCGTTGGTGCCGGGGCCATCGGTGCTGCCGGTGCTGACACCGGCAAATGTGCTTACGGTGCCGGTCGAGGTAATTTTTCGAATCTCATTGTTGTTCGCGTCTGCCACATAAACGTTGCCGGCGACATCCACCGACACGCCAATCGGCGAATGGAATCGCGCGTTGTTGGTCGCGCCATCGGCGTCGCCATCAACTCCCGCCATTCCCGCAAACGTGCTCACGGTCCAGTTGGTTCCCGTCAACGTCAGCTTCCGAATCGTGTTGTTGTTATCGTCGGCCACATAAAGCGTGGTTCCACCGCTGACGACAATACCGGCCGGGCCGTTGAACTGGGCATTGGTGCCGGTGCCATCGCTGCTGCCGGAGACCAATACCTGACCGGCAATCGTGGTGACCGCCCAATTGGTGCCCGACGGGACAAGTTTCCGGACGGTCTCATTGACGCCATCGGTCACAAAGAGATTCGTGGCGGCGTCCACGGTGATGCCAAAAGGCATATAGAACTGGGCGCCGTTGTTCGTGCCATCACTGCTGCCGGGATGATGTGGCTGCCCGGCAATTGTGCTGACCAGTCCAGCCGGAGTGATTTGCCGGATCACATCGTTGGCCACGTCAGCCACATAAACATTGCCGGCGCTGTCCACGGCGACGCCGGTTGGTGTGGCAAATTGTGCGTTGGTCCCCATCGCATCGATCAGACCGGCGTTTGTTACCTGGCCGGCCAAAGTGCTCACCAACCAGTTCGTTCCGGCCGGCGTGATTTTCCGGATGGTGTCGTTGAACTCGTCCGCCACATAAAGATTTCCATTGGCGGCCACGGCAATACCGGTGGGAAGATTGAATGAGGCATTGGTGCCGGTGCCGTCCGCGCTGCCTTTGACACTGATTTGACCAGCAATGGTGGTGACCGTGCCACCGGGTGTGATTTTCCGGATCGTGTTATTGCCCGAGTCCGTCACGTAAATATTACCCTGACTGTCCACGGCAATTCCCGAAGGACCGGAAAACCGCGCGGCGGCGCCCGTGCCGTCTGCGCTGCCAATACTGGTCGATCCCGCCAGAGTGCTGAAGGAAAAGGCTTGTGAATGAACCTGTGAAGTCGCCACCAACCAGAGACCGGACACGAAACAAAAAAAGAGTGTCTTCATAAACGTCCTGCGGACACGACGTTTGGGGGAGCAGTCCCCATGCCGCAGTCGAATTCGCCAAGGTTGCCGTTAAAGTGCCGACTTACAAATCGCGCGAAGCGAGGAGTGTCTGGAAATCGTCGCCGGACATTTCCTTCGTTGTCCACTTGCAGAGCGGGCGGCGAGGCTTATGTTTAATCATGAAAACAAAAATCAAGGCTGCCAAGGCGTTTGACCAACCCAAACCGTTCACGCCCGGTGTGACCCGGGGCATGGTGCGCGAACATGCGTATCGCCTGTACCGCGACAAGCTGCCGGAACATCCGCTGACACTTGAAGATTGGGTGCTGGCCGAGAAAGACCTCGTGGCGACGATGGAAGCGGAAGGCGTGGAAGGCTGAGTCTTTACCTGTTTCATGGCCTGCCCGTGTGGGCAATGACGGCCAAACGTCGAGTCCGCAAGGGGTCCGTGCCATCAGGTTTTGGGTCGCAACTCCTTCCACAACCAGCCGAGCGGGTCAAAGAAGTTGTCCACCACGCGTTCCTTGAGCGGAATGATGGCGTTGTCGGTGATGGTGATGCTCTCCGGGCAAACTTTGGTGCAGCATTTGGTGATGTTGCAGAAGCCGACGCCGTGCGCCTGCTTCAATTCCGGCAGCCGGTCCTCGGTGTCCAACGGGTGCATCTCCAGCGCGGCGGTATAAACCAGAAAACGTGGGCCGATGAATTCGTCATGCTTGTGGTGGTCGCGCAAGACGTGGCAGACGTCCTGGCAGAGAAAACATTCGATGCACTTGCGGAATTCCTGCACGCGGTCCACGTCTTCCTGTTGCATCCGCCAGGTGCCGTCCGGGGCGTCCGGGGGGCGCGGCTTGAATTTCTTGATCTTCTGTTTGACGCGGAAATTCCACGAAACATCCGTCGCCAGGTCCCGGATGCTGGGAAACGCCCGCATTGGCTCGAGGGTGATGGGCTTGTCGGTCGGCAGGGTATTCATGCGCGTCATGCACATGAGCTTCGGGATGCCGTTGATTTCTGCCGAGCAGGAACCGCACTTGCCGGCCTTGCAATTCCAGCGGCAGGCGAGATCGTTGGCCTGCGTCGCCTGGATTTTGTGGACGGCATCGAGCACGACCATGCCCTCGGTGATTTCCGTGGTGTAATCCACGAATTTCCCGCCGTTCACATCACCGCGCCAGATTCTAAACGTGGCCGTACTCATTTCATCTCCTCGATGACCTGTTTCAATTCCGCCGGCATTTCGGGAATCGGCTCGCGCCGCACCTGCATCGAACCGTCGGGATTTTTCCCCACGATGACGTTCACCTTGCCCGAGGCCGCGTCCTTGTTCGGAAAATCCTCGCGGAAATGGCCGCCCCGGCTTTCCTTGCGTTCGATGGCCGCGCGGGTGATGGCTTCCGACACCGTGAGGAGATTTTTCAAATCCACCGCCGTATTCCAACCGGGATTGTATTCGCGATGGCCATAAACCGCGACGTGTCGGGCACGTTCCCGGAGTTTGCCCAATCCATCGAGCGCCCGGACCATTTCGTCCTCGCGCCGCACGATGCCCACGAGGCTTTGCATCATTTCCTGCAAATCATGCTGCACCTGATACGGCCCCTCGGCGCTGCCGCCGGTGCTCGCGCCCCGGTCAAACGGTTCCAATGCGTGCCGCGCCGCCTGCTCAATCTGCGCGTCATTGACCTGCCCGGCGCCGTGTTCCTTCGCAAATTTCGCGGCGAATTCGCCGGCGCGTTTGCCAAACACAATCAAATCGGAAAGGGAATTGCCGCCCAGCCGGTTCGCCCCGTGCAATCCAGCCGCGCACTCACCCGCCGCGAACAGTCCCGGCACGGTGGACATCTGGGTGTCGCCGTTCACGCGGACGCCGCCCATGGTGTAATGCGTCGTGGGGCCGATTTCCATCGGCTCTTGCGTGATGTCGAGGTCGGCCAGCTGCATGAACTGGTGATACATGCTCGGCAGCTTGCGTTTGATGTGCTCGGTGGCGTTCGGAATTTTTTCCCGGATCCACGCGATGTCGAGGAATACGCCGCCATGCGGGCTGCCGCGGCCGGCGTTGACTTCACGCCGGATGCAGCGGGCGACGTGGTCACGGGTGAGCAGTTCGGGGGGCCGGCGCGCATTCCGGTCGCCCTGACAATAACGCCAGCCTTCCTCGGGATTGTCCGCGGTCTGGTTTTTGTACAGATCGGGAATGTCGTCGAACATGAACCGTTTGCCATCCTTGTTCCGCAACACGCCGCCTTCGCCGCGCACGGCCTCGGTCACGAGCAGACCCATCACGCTCGGCGGCCAGATCATGCCGGTCGGATGAAACTGGACGAATTCCATGTCCGCCAGTTCCGCGCCCGCATGATAAGCCAGTGATTGTCCGTCACCGGTGCCTTCCCAGGAATTGGTGGTAATCTGGTAGGCGCGCCCGATGCCGCCGGTGGCGAGCACGACCGCCTTGGCCTTGAAAATCTTGAAGCGGCCCCGCTCGCGGTCGTAACCGAACGCGCCCGTGACGCGGTCGCCATCCTTGAGCAACGTGACCATCGTGTGCTCCATGTGAACGGTGATGCCCTGATGGATGCCGTGGTCCTGCAAGGTGCGGATCAATTCCAGCCCGGTGCGGTCGCCGACGTGCACGAGGCGCGGATAGCGGTGGCCGCCGAAATTGCGCTGAAGAATTTTGCCGTCGGGCGTGCGGTCAAAAACCGCGCCCCAGGCTTCAAGTTCCTTGACGCGGTCGGGCGCTTCCTTGGCGTGGAGTTCGGCCATGCGCCAGTTGTTGACGTATTGGCCGCCGCGCATGGTGTCGGAAAAATGCACGCGCCAGTTGTCGCGGTCGTCCACGTTGGCCAGCGCCGCCGCCAGCCCGCCTTCGGCCATGACGGTGTGCGCCTTGCCGAGCAGTGATTTGCAGACCAGACCGACCTTCACGCCGGCCGTCGAGGCCTCAATCGCTGCGCGCAAACCCGCGCCGCCGGCGCCGATGATGAGCACGTCGTATTCAAATGTTTCGTAATTGGTCACGGTGAAAAATCCTCGTTTCGGCAGTTTAGAAAAATCTGAAGTCGTGCCAGATGCCCATGGCGCAGAGCCGGACATAAACATCCGTGAAGCCGACCCAGAACAAACTCATCCACGCCCAGAGCATGTGGCGGCGGTTCAGGCAGCTCACACAGGAATAACCTTTGGCACAGACCGGCCGTTTGGAAGGTTCATCCAGGAAACCGCCGATCAAATGCCGCAGCGAATGGCAGCCGAAGGTGTAGCCCGCGAGCAGAATGACGTTCACCACCAGGACGAGCGTTCCGACCCCGAGGCCGAAATGGGATGTGCCCAGCGAATCTTTGAACCACATGGCATCCCAGGCGTCGCGCGCCAGGATAAAAATGAACACGACTGCCAGGTACATAAAATAACGGTGAACGTTTTGCATGATGAGCGGAAACGAGCGTTCACCGAGATAAACCTGGCGCGGCTCGCCGACGGCGCAGTTCGGCGGATCGGCCCAGAACGCCTTGTAGTAAGCTCCGCGGTAGTAATAACAGGTAAGTCGGAAGCCCGCCGGCGCCCACAGCACCAGCAGCGCCGGTGAAAACAACAGCCACGCCGGCCACCAGGCAGGTTTCGGTCCGAACCAGCTGTGGGGCGAGTTGCCGAAAATTTCCGGCGAATAAAAAGGCGAGATGTAATTCGCACCGTTCGCACCATACCAGTAGTGCGCCCCTTGAAATGCCGCCCAGGTGGAATAAACGACGAAAATCGAAAGGCCGATGAATACTGCCACCGGTTGCAGCCACCACGCATCCGGGCGGGTCGTTTCTCCAAAACGACGCTGCGGCATCGAAGCATCTGCGTAAGCCATAAAGAAGGAACTCTAACTAACTTGCCTTCGACAGGTCAATAGAAGGTGAGCAAATATAAGGGCTGCTTCGTATTAAGTTTGTATAAACTTATCCGGGCAGCAGGACCGGTGGCGTGCCCGCCCATTCGTTCAAGCCACGTTCCGCGTTGCCGGTCGGAGAAAGGCCCAGTAATTCCAGGGCCTCGCCGACCAGGTAAAGCGACCCGGTGATAATCACGAACCCGTCGCCGGCCGATTTGTCCAGCGCGTCAGCCAGACTGTGGCCGGCAACAATTTCAGCCGAGGGATTCATTTTGCGGCATGCTGCCGCCAGCTCAGCCGGATTGGCCGAACGTTCGCTCGCCACCGGCACGGTGTGGATGCGCACCGCCTGCGATGCGAGCGTTTCACAGATGTGCTGCCAATCCTTGTCCTGCAGCACGCCGAGAATGAGCGTTGGCTTTGCCGCCGGGAAAGTTTTCTTCAATGTTTCGCCCAGGGTTCTGGCGCCGGCCGGGTTGTGGGCGCCGTCGAGCAGGATTTTTTGGCCGGATGCACGCGTGACCAGCTGCAGCCGCCCCGGCCAAACCACGTTGGCCAGGCCGGCATGGATTTTCTCTTCGGCGACCGGGATTTGCCCCTGCAAAATTTCGACCGCTGCCAGCGCGAGCGCCGCGTTGAGTTTTTGGTGCTCGCCCGCCAGAGAAAGGTACGGACAGCGCGCTGCGCTGTCCGGACGCCGCAGCGCGGCGTCCCTACCAATAATTTTCAGCGGCGCACTTTTCTCCCGCGCCGCGTGTTCGATCACGGCGAGTGCTTCCGGTTCCTCCACGGCGGTTAGGGCCGGCACGCCCGGCTTGATGATGCCGGCCTTTTCGGCGGCAATTTGGGAGAGTGTGTCGCCCAGCCATTGCTGATGGTCGAGCTGGATGTTGGTGATGACACTGGCCAGCGGCGCGACGATGTTGGTCGCGTCCAGCCGCCCGCCCAGGCCGGTTTCCCAAATCACCAGGTCGCAATGTTGTTCGTCAAAATATTTCAGCGCCATCACCGTGACGACTTCAAAAAACGTCGGATGATGGCCGTCGGGGAAATGCCTGAGCAACGGCCGCAACGCTTCAACCAGCCGGACGACGTCGTCTTCACCAATCAACCGGCGGTTGACTTGAATTCGTTCGCGGAACGAAACCAGATGCGGCGAAGTGAACAGCCCGACGCGCAGGCCGGCCGCGCGATAAATGCTTTCCAGCATGGCGCAGGTCGAGCCTTTGCCGTTGGTGCCGGCAACATGGATGAACCGAAGCCGGTCCTGCGGATTGCCCGCCCGGGCGGCGAGCGCGAACGTGTTTTCCAGCCCGAACTTCGCGCCGAACAAACGCAAATCGTAGAGAAATTGGATGGCTTCCGGATAAAACATTTGCCTCCGTTAAAATTACAACGGTTTCTGGTGGATGTGGGCGTGGGCGGCGGCAATGAAGCCTTTGAAGAGCGGGTGCGGCTGGTGCGGTTTGCTCAAAAATTCCGGGTGGAACTGGCTGGCGATGAAGAACGGATGGTCCGCCAGTTCGATGACTTCCACGAGCTTGCCATCCGGCGACAGGCCGCTGAAAACGAAGCCCGCCTTCTCAAATTTGTCGCGGTAGGCGTTGTTGAATTCGTAGCGGTGCCGGTGGCGTTCGTTGACGACGAACGAACCGTAAAGTAGCGCCGCCTTGGTGCCCAGCGCCAGCTGGCAGGGCTGCGCCCCCAGCCGCATCGTGCCGCCCTTTTTCGTCACGCGCTTCTGTTCGTCCAGCATCGCGATGACCGGGTGCGGCGTGTTCGGTTCGAACTCGGTCGAATGCGCCCTGGCCAGTTTCAAAACGTTCCGCGCGAATTCAATCGTCGCGATTTGCATGCCGAGGCAAAGACCGAGGTAGGGAATTTTATTCTCACGGGCGTATTGGGCGGCGAGAATTTTACCCTCGATGCCGCGTTCGCCGAACCCGCCCGGCACGAGAATGCCGCCCAGTCCTTTCAATGTTTTCTCGGCGCCGTTCTTCTCGATTTCCTCGGCGTCCACCTGGACGATTTCCACGCCGCAATCGTTGCCGACGCCGCCGTGGATGATGGCCTCATAAACCGATTTATAGGCGTCCTGCAGCCCGATGTATTTGCCGACGACACCGATGCGCACGCGATGCTGCGGTGCGATGAGCTTGCGGATGATTTCCTGCCAATGCGTCATGTTGGCGGGTGGCGTATCGAGGCGCAGCAACCGGCAAACGAGGTCGTCCGCCCGCTCGCGTTGGAGCATCAGCGGCACTTCGTAGATGGAATGGTCCACGTCCTTTTCCTCGATGACCGCTTCGACCGGCACGTTGCAGAACATGGAAATTTTCTGGCGCAACTCCTTGTCCAGCGGCCGCTCACAGCGGCAAACCAGCAAGTGCGGCGTGATGCCGATTTCGCGCAGCTTGGCGACGGACTGCTGCGTCGGTTTGGTCTTCAACTCACCCGCCGCCTTGATGAACGGCACGTAGGTGACGTGCATGAAAATTACGTTGTTGTAACCGACTTCGAGTGCGAATTCACGGATCGCCTCCAGAAACGGCAACCCCTCGATATCGCCGGTGGTGCCACCGATTTCCGTGATGACCACGTCGGCCTTGCTTTGCTCGGCCAGCAGGTCAATGCGGTTTTTGATTTCGTCGGTGACATGCGGGATGACCTGCACGGTCTTGCCCAGATACTTCCCCTCGCGCTCGTTATTGAGCACCTTTTGATACACCTGGCCGCTCGTCAGATTGTTCATCCGCGTGAGCTTGCAGTTCGTGAACCGCTCGTAATGCCCGAGGTCAAGGTCCGTTTCCGCGCCGTCGTCGAGCACATAAACCTCCCCGTGCTGATATGGATTCATCGTGCCCGGATCAACATTGAGGTACGGATCGAACTTTT
>JANWKE010000107.1 GCA_025451535.1 Verrucomicrobiia bacterium | reverse complement strand
TCGTGATGATTGATCCCAAGGTGGTCGAATTGCAGCAATACAACGCGCTGCCGCACCTCGTCGTGCCGGTGGTGACCGACCCAAAAAAGGTTATCCTCGCTTTGCGCTGGGTCGTCAACGAAATGGAAAAGCGTTACCAGATTTTTGCGCGCGTCGGCGTGCGCAACATCGCCACGTTCAATTCGCGCCCCAAGAACAAGCCGTTGCCGCAGCAGGAACTGGAACTGCCGCTCAAGGCCAAAAAGGAAAAGGTCGAGCCGGGCGCGGAAGGGTTCGCGGTCGAGGTGGACGAGGAAATCGTCGTGCCACGCGACGACGAAATCGTCATTCCCGAAAAGCTGAGTTACATCGTCGTTATCATTGACGAGCTGGCGGACCTGATGCTCGTAGCACCCGCCGACGTGGAAATGGCCATCGCGCGCATCACGCAGATGGCGCGCGCGGCCGGCATCCATTGCATCGTCGCCACGCAACGGCCGAGCGTGGACGTCATCACCGGCGTCATCAAGGCGAACATCACCGCGCGCATCGCGTTTCAGTGCGCCTCGCGCGTGGACTCGCGGACGATTCTCGACGCGATGGGCGCGGACAAATTACTCGGCAAAGGCGACATGCTATACCTGCCGCCCGGCTCGGCAAAATTGATTCGCGCCCAGGGCGCGCTCATCACCGACCAGGAAATCAACAGCATCGTCGAGTTCATCGCCAAACAGGGCAAACCGAACTACGACTTGGAGATCCACAAGCAGCTTTCCCAGCCCGCCGCCAGTTTCGGGAACGAAAGCGGCATTGACGAGGACGAGGAACTCATCCAGCAATGCATTGAAGTCATCCGTAGTGAACAAAAGGCGAGCGTCTCGCTGATGCAACGCCGGCTGCGCCTCGGTTACACCCGCGCCGCGCGCATCATGGATGAACTGGAAAACCGCGGCATCGTCGGCCCCAGCAAAGGCGCCGAACCGCGGGACATCCTGATCGATCTCGATGGCACCGGCGCCGACGGCGCTGGACAGCAGGCAGTTTGATTGGAACGCCGGGCACCGCCCCGGCCTGATGCTGCGGAAACATTCAACGCCCAAGGAAATGTCGGACGATGCAAGTGTTGAATATTCGATGTTGAGCGTTGAATGTTTCCGGAATCAATTTTCCCAGACCCAGTCGCCGATTTCCATGTCTGGACGACCAGCTTTCATCGGAGCGACCTGCCCCTCGTCGTCTGTTTCGTTCCAGCCGACGGAGTAGAGCAAAAATTTCCCATTGCTCGTGCGGCGATAATGCAGTGGCTGGCCGCAGATGATGTCGTGTGGCAATTTTTCGACGAACTGGGGCGTAAGTACGTTGAGCATTAAAGGATATCCGCCATGCACGAGGCGGTAACGTTCCAGCGCACAGGCAATTTGCGCTTCGTTGACCATCGTTTGATTGTAGGCCTCCGTTTGCAGTGCCTTGGCAAAATTGGGAATCAGGATGGCAGCAATAAAAGTATATGGTCCGTGGTGCTTTTCCAACATTTCAAGCTCACGTTGGGTGCGATCAATTTTTTGGGGGATCACCAGATTGTTGGTAAGGTCAATGTCATCAATCACCTTTTGGTCAAACTTCGCGATCGTGACCATGTTTTGATAGATCCAGCCGTGGGGCCCGTTTACGGAATCCAACGGGAAAAGATCTTTAAGCCGCATCAAAAAAATACGGAATGTAAGCTTGTCTCCAGAATACCGGCCGTGGGAAAAAAGGTTGGAAATCCTGGGTTGCGGCATCGTTTCAAAAAAGTGGCATTCTCCTGCGCGCTCACTTTTGAACGCTTCGACCATAAAAGTCGCCAAATTGATGTCCTTGAGTTGTTTTTGAAGTACAGCTAGTTGCGGAGCCTTCCAGGCATTCTTTTGAAAACCCTCGGCCAAGGTCTCGGCATAAAGGCCGCTGATGGCAACGTTGATCATCGCCGCGACCAAAGTCATCGGCTTGCCTGTCGGTGCGCCCTCCAACAAACGGCAAATATCGTGTACGAGCGTCACTTCCTTTAGGGCTTGCTCCGGCTGATTCAGCAGGAGATAACAATGCGCCCGCTGTGCCAGTGTTTGCGCAACGATGCGAACGGTAACAAAATTCGGAACCGGCGTTTCAAATGGATGCGCGTAATCGCCGTCCATCCGGGCGTAAGGGCGTTTGAGCGCCTCATGAATCAGAGCAAAGTCAGACTCGAATTGATCACTCCATGCCAAATAATCCTTGGCTTGGACTTCATTCGTGATTTGGTCCAATGCGCCAAACCAACCAGATTTAGCGTTTTCCAATCGTTTCGATAAATTTGTCTCTCCCCGACCGACAAACCATTCCGCCATTTTCGACACTTTGAAAACATTTTTATCATCTGGCACAGGCGGCGGAAGGTAGGCGTTCCAATCCAACACTTCACCCCTGACATCAAGTTCGCGTCTGCAATTTTCCCAGGCGCGTTTGCCTCGCCAATCCTCCTCGGCATAGAAAAACGCAATCAGCACGGCCAGGCTGAGAAAAATGAAAAGCAGCCGCCGAAAGGGTTTTTTCATGTGGCGCGTTTTACAGGATTGTCAACCGCGCGTCAAACGCGCTAGATAAGACGAATGCCAACTATCACCAAACTAATCCGCGCCTCGTGCATAATCGGCGGTGTAGATACATTTGGCCGGATGAAAACAGATTTCCCCGCCCGCTCAGCCTCCTCCGCATGAAACAATTTTTGGTGACGCTGCCGCGCAACCTCATGGGTTGCTTCAAGGGCTGGAGGCTTGTTTGGTACATCATTGCCATCCTGCTCACGATCATCCTTGTCATGTCGGACTTGGACTGGCGTTACTTTCTCGCCACCCGTAATCCGGAACTTCGTTCCTGGATGTGGCCAGCTGTTATCATCGGCGGGCTGCTGCCCATCTACCTGCCGCTATTGCTTCTTGCCTTCGGCTTTCTTGGTCGGAGCGCTCGACTCATTGTGACCGGCTGGGCCGTCGCTCAGGCTGAACTTCTCGGGGCCTTGATTGTAATTGCCTACAAGGCATTTACCGGCCGCGCCCATCCGGCGCACACTGTCGGCACCGACATCAGTCATGTCTTCCACTTCGGTTTCTGGCGTGGCGGAGTTTTCTGGGGCTGGCCATCGTCGCACACCACCATCGCCTTCGCGATGGCCGCGACCGTGTTCACGCTTTATCCCAAACAACGTTGGCTGGGAATTGTAGCTATTCTTTACGCATTCTATATCGGCATCGGTGTCTCCATGACCATCCATTGGTTCTCGGATTTCGTGGCCGGGGCCATTATGGGCTCGGTTATAGGGACCGTGGTCGGGAAAAGCTTTCGGCAAAACATCGAACACTGAACGCCGGACATCGAACGCCGAACAAACAGCAGGCGGACGCTGCAGACCAATTCGATGTTCAGTGTTCGATGTTGGATGTTCGATATTCCCAATTCATTTTGCCGGATACTGCCAGACCCAGTCGCCATTTTCCCGGTCAACTGAACCGTTCTTTGTAAGAACGACTTGTCCGCCGTCGTCCGTTTGATTCCAGCCGACGGAATAAAGAATGAACTGTCCGTCCTCCGTGCGGCGATAATGCAACGGCTGGCCATTGATGATGTCGTGCGGGAGCTTTTCGATGAACTGCGGCGAGAGCGCATCCAGTGTTTCGGGATATTGGCCATGGACCAGGCGGTAACGTTCCAGAGCGCAAGCCACTCGCGCCAAATCAACAGCGGTTTGGGCAAGGGCAAATCTTTTGACCGCACTCTGAAGCGCCGGAAACGTCATCAGCGCTTGAACCTTATAAGGCGAATAATGTTTCATTTCCCCGTGAACTGCGGCATCCACACGCCGTAAAGCTTCCGGCGAAACCACGCGCGAATTGGTCTCCACCAGCGGTAGAATCCATTGTTGGCTCATCCGGGCGAAAGCCAGTTCGTTTTGATAGAAAAAAGCGCTGGGCGCGAGAGTCAGGTTATTGGTGGTATCACCATTCACGGTGAACGAAATCAATTCACGCGTGCGCCGCTCATTTTCAATCGTGGCGATGGCGAAGGCCCGTTCACCGCGCATCGCAAATTCGTAGTCAGCCAGAAAATCCATTTTCGCCAGTTCCGCGTTCAGCGCAACCAGTTGTTCATCCGACCATTGATGTTCCGCCAATCCTTCCCAAATCGGCTGAAGCGCGTATTGCAGCATCGCCAGGCGCACAAGTTCTGAAATCAAAAACGGCGAGTTGCGGAGGGAATTATCCAAATACAGCAATAGCGTAACGTCGTCCAAAGCTTCTGCCTTTTGACCATCAGCCAATTCGGCAGCGGCGCGCAATTGCAGCAGTTGCGTACATCGTTTCAAGTCCGCCAAATAGGGAAGCAATGTCCCCCCCGTGTTGAAACCATCTGCGTAGTTCAGAGGAACATTTGCATAAGGACGCTTGCTCGCCTGGCGCAGTTCTTCGACTGCCGAATCATATTTGCTCACAGCCAGCAACACATCTTTCGCCGGCGTCTGCGGCTGCGACGCGATGGGAAATTCGCCGATTTCATGAGGCCTCAGATCATTGGTTTGCACCATCATCACGCCATTGGTCATGAACATCTCAACAACCGCATGGAGGTTTGTCGGATCGCGATAATAATTTTGCCATGCCGGCAAATCAGCCGTCTCCGTCTGATAAACTGCGTAACCGCTGCGTCGTGCCTCCCGGTGAAGATCCGGTCCGCCGTCGTTAGCATACGGCACCATCGCGATTTTGCCATTGATCAAGTTGGTAAAAATCGACGCCATAAAAAAGTTCTGGTCGTTTGGCACGGACGGAGGGACAAATGCCTGCCAGTCAAATTTCTCGCCCTTCGACTCCCACTCGTGTTTGTAATTTTCCCACGCGCGTTTGCCGCGCCAGTCTTCCTCGGTGTAGAAAAGCGCGACCAGCGTCGCGAGAACGGCCAGGCTGATCAAAATCCGGCGCAAAATCCGCCAGCCGCGGTTGTTTCCCAGGGTTGAATTCATAATTTATTGTAGCAGCCGACATGAGTCGGCTCATTTATTCCTAGATTGAGCGGACTCACGTCCGCTGCTACGTCATGTCGTCAAAGTTTCAAACCGTCGTTCGCTGCTCGGGCGCGGCGAGAACGGTTTCGGCGGCATGGCGGTGCGCATTTCGTCGGGACCAACCAGTTCGGCCAACAGACGTTCCTGCTGCCGCCACGTCATGATCATTTCCGGCGATGGCGCGGTTTTTGCCATGGTGGCCTGAGAGCGGTCTTGCATCGAAACGTTTACGGCCAGAATTAAAATCCAGACCGCCGCCAGGCCCGCCCAAATATGACGGCTTGGCCAGATGAGTTGTTGCCAGCATTCGAGCAGAACCTTTTTTGGCGTGAACGGGTGGATGGATTCAGGCCTGCCCACCGATGCGATCGCTTTCGCCAGACGCGCCTGAACCGCCGGATTGGCTTCGATATGCGCGAAATGTTTTTCCCAACCAGTCAGTGGAACGGTCATCGCCTTTAATTGATTGAAATAACTCCGACAGTCGGCACAGGCGGCCAGATGGTTTTCGATCCCGGCCCGCTCCGGTTCCGAGAGCAGGCCGCTCGCCAGCAGGCAGAGGCTTCTGCGATGACGACGGCATGAGTTACCAAACCATTTCATACAGATTTATCCCCTTTCACCTCGGAAAGGTTCATTTTCATTTTGCGCAATTTTTCCAGGGCATGGTGGAGGCGGGATTTCACCGTGCCGACGGAACATCCTAGGACCGCTGCCATGTCCGGCAGGGAAGCATCCTCGAAGAAACGCAGCAGAATGACGCGGGTATGCTTTTTCGAAAGCAACTCAATGCACTGGCGTAGTTGAACGAAGGCTTCGTCTTGGGCCACGACCTCCGCGGGGGAAGGCCCCGCCGCCGCCAGATTCTCCTGCCGGTTGCTCAAATCCCGGGCTTCAAACAGCGACAACCATGCCAGAGCGATGGGGCGTGAGCGCGCCCGACGCACGGATTTTTGATAGCGATGCAGCAGTATGGCATAGAGCCAGGTCGAGAGCTGGCAGGACCCGTTGTAACGCGCAAAGCTTTTCCATGCTTCGACCAGGGTTTCGGAAACGATATCTTCGGCCAGACTCAAGTCACCGGTCAGCGCGGCGGCCTGGCGGAGGAGCCGCGCTTGCAGCGGTTCAATCAAAAGGGAAAAACTGCGGGGGTCTCCTGCGCGTACGCGAGCGAGAAGTTCCGATGCGGCCGGCGGCGTAAGGCGGTCGTCAGTGATGACCATCTCTTTATCAATCCCCGCTCCGGCCGGAAAGGTTCAAAATATTTGGAGCCGCCGCACACCTGGCGCGGCCTGATGAGAACATTCAACGCTCAACATTCAACGTCCAACACCCAAAGTAACGTGGAACGAATTGATGATCGAATGTTGAGCGCTGGGAGTTGAATGTTGAATGTTCGACGTTCCCACCTTATTTCGTCGGATACTGCCAGACCCAATCACCTTCCTTGTCGTCGAACAAAATGTTTCCCGGCATACCGCCATCATCTTTTTCATTCCAGCCGATGGAATAAAGCACAACCTGTCCATCATTCGTGCGGTGATATTTGTAAGGTTCGCCGGAAATCACGTCATCCGGCAATTGGGAAATAAACCTCGGCACCAACGCCTCCAGGGTTTCGGGGAACTGTCCGTTGGTCAGCCGATAGCGTTCGAGCGCACAGGCGAGGGCAGCTTCATCCACAGCGGATTGGGCCGCGGCGGCCTTCGTGGGTATGTTATGCAATGCCGGCAACATGATTACCGCCAGGAGTTGATGACGGATGCAAATAGTAGCAAAGGGATTGCGCCCGGCAAACACCCGGTCCAAGGCATTGGCGTTGGCGGCAATCTGCCCGGGAAAAACCTGTCTTTTTTCCACGTCAAAAGCGCCGTTCAACTGCAATTGAAACAGCCGGCAATAGTTGAGCTGTTCCAGATAATACCAGCCGCGCGGGATTATCCGGCCGAACCAATCGGCTGCCGCCGAACCTGGACTCGAAGGATCTGCCGTCAGGATGTTCAAATTGTATTTGCCCCGGGCCAGCAGATCAGCGGTTAGAACTCCCGCCGCACGTTCACCGTCCAATGGTTCCTTCATGTCCGCCACAAAGTCGTATTGCTGCAAATGCGCCTGCAGTTCCTGCAACTGGGCGCCGGACCACGCATGTTCAGCCAGTCCTTCCCAGATCGGTTGAATCGTGATTTGCAGGCAAGCCAGACGAACCAGATATGAAATCAAAAACGGTTCGGTTTTCACCGAATCGGTCAGATAAAGCATCAGCTTTACATCTGCGAAGGCGTCGTCGCTCCGGCCGGCGGCCAGTTCGGCGCAGGCCCTGAGTTGCAAACGCTGGACGGCCAACTTCACGTTGGCAAGGTGAGGCAGCAGGATTCCCCACGGATTATCCAGATCGTAAACTACCGGATAACGTGTAAATGGCCGGTCACTGGCAGCACGGAGTAGTGCCAGGTTGGTTTCACTGCTCATTAATCCGGCCAGAACCGCTGGAACTGCGGCAGCGCGTGATGTCAGATCGAGTTTTCCTGAGGCGAATTGCCGATTCGAATTCGTCTGGCCCGATTGAATCGCATCAAACGCCATTTTCCAGGCAATGAGATCCAGGAAAGAACGTTCGCCGCCTTGCCCCACGGCGGAAGCGGGTGGATTGGGCGGGGAGCCGATCATGCTGCTGGCGAACCAGTATTTGTCGCCCCAGCGCTGCTCGAGATTGGTCCGTTGGGTGAACCAGGATGCAATGAACGGGATGGCAGCAAAGTTTTGGTCGTCGGGGACGGGTTTGGGGATAAACGCGTTGTAATCCAGTTGCGCGCCGCCGGCTTCGAGCAGCTGACGATATTGGGTCCACGCATGCCAGCCGCGCCAGTCCTCTTCGGCATAAAACAGCAAGACCAGGGTTACCACCCAGGCCAGCCCAATCAACATTTTGCGGAGGACGCGCCAGTTGAACAGCCAGTTAAGGAATCGTCGAACGGACGGCAACGAGCTGGCCAAAAAGGTCACGGCAATGGCCACCACCAGGATGGTCGCCCATTCCCAAAGATGTCGCCGTGTTTCTTCCGTCCATTCCGGAAGATTGAGCTTCCAATCCTTGACCAACAGCGCAAAGACCACCAGTGAGAGTGGAAGCAGGACCAGGGTAATTCGTGTCAGTCGGCGCCAGACGGTGCGTTTGTCCGGCCACAGAGTTTTCGGGTCAAGGTTCAGTTTCATGTTGAATCAGGCCGTCAGGATTTCGTCGGGCCGCTCACTTCGCGGCGGCAACGGAAACAATTTTGCCGGCCGGGCATCGCGCGATTCGGTCGGTTGAATCAATTCCAGGAGCTCACGGCGATTTTCACGCAGTGAGGCCAGGATGATTTGCGCCGGCGGAATCTTTTCTCGCGGCATGGCCGACGCCAGGCTGGTCGCATGGCCGACGTTCAGGCTTAAAAGAGCAATCATCAGCCAGGCCGCACCCATCCCGGCCAGATGCCAGCGAAGCGAAAAAAACAATTCGTGCCAGCTATAGCGGCGGTCTTTGGCCGCCGGTGAATGAAAGCGACGGTCACAGACCGCCGCTACAGTGGTTTTCCGAATTTCGTCGAGTTTCGGGGCGGCGGCCTGATGCCGTTCCAACAAAATTTCACGCGGCGTTTTCATGATTGGTCGCTCTTTTCCCGGACCAGCTTCCGCAGGGCTCGTTTGGCGTGGTGCATTCGCGATTTTACCGTGCCCAGCGGCGTATTCGTGATGCGCGCGATTTCTTCGAGCGAAAAATTCTCGATGAAATGCAGCAGCAATACCGCGCGCTGCGACAACGGCAACCGATCCAGCAGGTTCATGAACTCGGCCTCCTGTTCGTTGCGGATGAGCAGAGTGTCCGGGCTGTTCTCAAACTCATCCGGCAATTCGGCGATTTCTCCGCACAAAATCTCTTCGCGATTTTGTTTTCGCCAGCGTTGAATGCATTTCTGGTGGGCGATGCCGAAGAGCCAGCTCCCGAATTTATTGTCGTCCCGCAGGCTGCCGACATGCCGGACGGCGGCAATGAACGTTTCCTGCACAATATCCAGGCTGGTTTGCTCGTTGTTGACCAGTTCAAAAACATAAACGTAAAGGGGCAATTGGTAGCGGTGGAAAAGGGCGTCCCAAGCCGCCGGTTCTCCGGACCTGGCCTGCGACACGGGCAGTTGTTCGCGTTCAGCCACTACCAGCATTTACATCAAGAGGAATGCGAAACGCGAGCAAAGGTTCAAGGGATTCCGGTACATTAGCCGGCCTGCTGATAGGGTCAATTTTTTATACAAAACTGTCAAAGGTTGGCCTTTTTCATGCTATTTAGGTTGCAAAACTGCTTGAAAATGCTGAAAACTATGACCATGTCCGAAGTAGGCGAACAGCTTCAATCCGCGCGTGAGGCCTTGAAACTCACGATCCAGCAGATCGCGGATACCACCAAAATCCGCACCGACCATATCCGTGCCCTGGAAGAAGGACATTATGAAGTGTTTTCCGCTCCGGTTTACATCCGCGGCTTCGTTCGCATCTATGCCGCGCAACTCAAACTCAACACGGCCCAAATCATGTCCGTGCTCGACGCCGAGTTGAAGCGGTCGGAAAAATTCAAGGAACCGCCACCGTTGATGGAAGAGTCGAACACCCTGCTCGACCACGTCATGTTCTGGCTTTCCAAATTCAACTGGCGGGTGGGGGTGGCGGGCGGGGGCGCATTGATTTTGCTGGTGGTGGTCGTGTTTGCCGGCTCGGCCTGGCACCATCATCATTCGCGCAGCAATCCGCTGGCCGGCATGAAGCCGGCGATGTATCAATCCGCCAATGCCGGTGAGACGTTACCGCTGACGACGCATCGCTGATCCCAAAAGTGGCGTGGCGAAGCTAATCCCGTCCCACCTCAAAGCCGGTTCCTGCCTTCCTCCTGCTTCATTCTGCATTTGCCTCACACATCATTCATGTAAAGCGCCCGGTTGCGCCACAGATAAAGCACGCCGGAGATCATGGTCAATACGACCGTCACCCACAGGGCAATTGCCGCAAAGCCCGGCACCCAACCCACGAGCAGGTGTTGCAGCCAGGACGGCCATTCGTGGCAGGCATCCACAATCAGCAGCGCAATAATGGCCACGATTTGCGAAACGGTCTTGTGCTTGCCGTAACCTTCCGCCGCCAGTACGACATTTTTCGACGCCGCCAGCAACCGCAACCCGGTGATGGCCAGTTCGCGCGCAACGATGACGATGACCATCCACGCCTCAACCGTCACCGGCGGATGGGGAATTTGATGCGTGCTTTCCACAAAGGCGATGAACGCCGAGCAGGTCATGATTTTATCCGCCAGCGGGTCCATCAGGATGCCGAAATTGGTGATAAGCTTGCGGGTGCGCGCGATGCGGCCATCGAGAAAATCCGTGACGCCGGCCAGGCAGAAAAAAAACAGCGCCAGCGTATGGTGGAAATGAACCGGCGCGAACAGCACCCAGATAAAAACCGCGGTCAACGCGAACCGTCCCGCTGTCAGTTTGTTCGGCAAATTCATTTGCCGCCAGTGTAGGAGAGCGCCGGCGGCGTCTCACGACAAAAATATTTCAGCCTCGCCACCCTGGCTCCGGCAGAATCAGCGTCACGCGCCGAACTTGTCGAACATCCGCGCATTGGCCTGCATGAGCCGGAGCAAATACTTCGCCTCAAACACGCCGAGCGAGCCGAGGTTCGCGCCGGTTTCGGTAAAACGCTCCAGCTTGTCCGAACCGCTGAAAGCCGAATGCAGCAACACCGGCTGCGGGTGCCACGAGTGGCCTTTGATGGCCACGGGCGTCGAGTGATCACCGGTGATGGCAAGCACATCCGGCTTTTTCTTCAGCAAAATCGGCAACGCCGCGTCGAAATCTTCAATCGCTTTCTTCTTGGCGCTGAAGTTACCGTCCTCGCCCGCTTTGTCCGTGTACTTGTAATGGATGAAGAAGAAATCAAAGTGATCGTGTTCCCTGAGGTAGCGCTCGAACTGCTCGGCAATGGTCGCCGGGCCTTCGATTTTTTTCATGCCGACCAGCTGCGCCAGGCCCTTGTACATCGGATAAACCGCCAGCGCGGCGGCTTTCAACTTGTAGCGCTCCTCGAACAGCGGGATATGCGGTTGATGCGCGATGCCGCGCATCAGAAAGCCGTTCGCCGGCCGTTCGTTGGCCAGAATGGGCAGCGCGGCCTTGTAAAAATCGGCAATGAGCGCCGCCATTTTCTTCTGGCCGGCGTTGTTCACGTCGCGCGGATGAACCGTCGGAATGGCAAAACCTTCACGATTGGGATCGGCGTCGGTGAGCGGGCCTTCGAGTCCGCTGCCGCGAAAGACCACCACAAAGCGATGTTCCTTGCCGGCCTTGATGATGACAACCGTGTCGCCAAGCTTTTTGATTTTCGCCGCGAGCAGCGCGCAGAGTTTCTCACAGGTTTCCGTCGGGATGCGGCCGGCGCGGCGGTCGATGACAATGCCCTTTTTGTCGAGCGTGCAGAACTTTGCGCGCGCGGCCACGTCGCCGTGCCTCAGTTCCATTCCCAGTCCCAGGGCTTCAATGACGCCGCGGCCTACCTGGAATTCCAGCGGGTCGTAGCCGAACAACCCGAGATGTCCCGGCCCGCTGCCGGGCGTGATGCCGGGTGCGGCGGGAATCATGCGGCCCTGGGCGGAATCTTTGCACAGCTTGTCGAGGTTTGGCGTGGCGGCGGCTTCCAGCGGCGTCAGATAAAGTTGTTCCTTGGTGGCCAGGTCGCCGAGGCCGTCGAGCACGACCAGCGCGAGTTTGGCTTTGGTTTTCAGTGTCAGCTCGGAATAAAGCGCGTCTAAATTCATCCGGTTATTCTGCAACAAGCCCGTTGAAGCGCAATGCGATTCCGGAATCGTCACGTAAAGTTGCGCTTTTCAGTTGTGTTATTTGTGTTAATTTTTGGCCGGTTCAGATGAGTCCAGCGCCGGAACAATCCTCGAGGCGGAAAAGTTTTGATTTTCTCCGCTGGCTGCCCGTCGTTGCGGCGGGGGCGCTGATGGTGATGGTCGCGTTCATTTCGGCCCGAACGATGTCGGAATTGAAGGACGCGATTTATTGGCGCCAACACACTTTCCAGGTAATTCTGGCCGCCCACGCGTATGAGGAAAATGTCATGAACATCCAGAACACCATGCGGGATTTCGTGACCTTGGGCGACCCGGCGGCGCTGGCCTCCTGCCAGCGGAGTATCAAACTGGAGCCGCAATTGTTCAATCAACTCGTCAGCCTGACGCAGGACAACCCACCGCAACAGGGAAGATTGAAGTCCCTTTCCGTGGCGATGAAGGACGTTTTCGATTACGACGGGCGGTTGATTGTCATCTACAAACAGCGTGGGGCCGAAGCCGTTTTGCGGACAGAACAGACCGGGGAAGGCCGAATCATCACCGGCCGGGCGCGCAATGTTCTGATGACGTTCTCGGATGAAGAACAAAAACTGCTGGGCGCGCGCGATGCCGCGGAACAGTCGGATTATTATAACGCCGAACGCCTGCTCATCGTCGCCAGCGCGCTCGCCGCCGCTCTGCTGGCCCTGGCCAACGTCATGGTCGGCCGCGAAATGGCCCGCCGGCGCCGCGTGGAATTCGAACGCGAAAAACTCATCGGCGAACTGCAGCAGACCCTGGCGCAGGTCAAAACCCTGTCCGGTCTCATCCCGATTTGCGCCTGGTGCAAAAGCGTCCGCAACGACCAGGGTTACTGGCAATCGGTCGAGCAGTATGTCCATTCGCGTTCCGACGCCAGTTTCTCGCACAGCATCTGTCCCGATTGCCGGGAGAAATTTAAAGACGAGATTGCCAAAGCCGGCCTGGCTAACGAAAAATCGCCAGCGCACAATTGAACTTCGCCAACGGCAACGTCCGATTTCCCAAATGACCCCGCTCCCACTCCATGAATTTCACCACCGTCTCGGCGCGCGGTTTGCCGGACTGAGCGGCGCGGAAATCGTGAACGATTATGGCGACTGGCTCGCCGAGCACGCCGCCTTGCACCAAAGCGCCGGCGTTCTGGATTTCAGTTTCCGCAGCCGGATTTGTTTGACCGGCGCCGACCGCGTCCGGTTCCTGCACGGCCAGGTGACGAACGACTTGAAAAGAATGCGCGTCGGTGAAGGTTGTTACGCCGCCCTCACGACCAACAAAGGCAAAATGGAAAGCGACTTGAACATCTGCTGTCTCGCGGATGAACTGCTCCTGGATTTCGAACCGGGTTTGACGGAGAAAGTTTCACAGCGACTGGAAAAATTCATCGTCGCTGACGACGTGCAAATCGTGGACGTCGCGCCCCATTACGGTTTATTGAGCGTGCAGGGACCGAAGGCAGAAGAAGTTGTTAAATCACTTGGACTGTTCACTGAAGTTCCTGCGAAGCCGCTCGGCTCGGTGAAAATATCCGATGCGACCTTGGGGGAGATTTATTTGGTGAACCATACGCGCCTGGCCGGGAGCGCCGGCACCCGGCCGGCGGGATCAGGGGACGAAAGCGTTACGACTCGCCGGCAGGATGCCGGCGCTCCCGGTATTGGCGGCTTTGACCTGTTCATTCCCAATGATTCACTCGGTGCGGTGGCCGACAAACTCATGGCGGCGGCCAAACAGATCGGCGGGCTTGTCGCGCCGAAGCAGAGCGAAGGCGGACGGGCCTGCGGCTGGCAGGCGTTTGAAACCGCACGTATCGAGGCCGGTATTCCGCGTTTCGGCGCGGACATGGACGAGATGAACCTGCCGCTGGAATGCGGTCCCGCATTGCGCAACGCCGTGAGTTACAATAAAGGTTGCTACATCGGACAAGAGGTCATCAACCGCATCCACAGTTTCGGCCACGTCAACCGGGAGCTGCGCGGCCTGCGGCTGGCGGATGATTTGAAATCGTTGCCACAACGTGGTGACAAACTTTTCCACGACGGCAAGGAAATCGGCTACGTCACCAGCGCCGTGAAATCGCCTGCGCTCAACGCACTTGTCACGCCGAAGCTTCAAAGCGAAGGCGGAAACATCGCGCTCGGCTATGTTCGCCGCGAAGCGAATCAAATCGGCAACGAATTGACATTGCGGACAGAAGCGGGGGAGAGTTCGGCGAAAGTTGTGGAGCTGCCGTTTGTGAAATAATCTCGGAACTGACAAAAATCGCACTTGGTCATGGCATGGCACGGAGCTATGTTTCCAATGGAATGAAAAAGTATTTCCTCTTGTTAATCTTGATTGGGATGTTCTCGTCCAATTCTAAAGGCCAAAGTTTGTACGAGCGATTTCCCAACAACCCTGAACAATTTTCTGTTTTGTTGTTTGGTTACTCCGGCAATTTAAAAATCGAACAGTTCGGAAGTGCATCGCTTTACAATGCGCCTATTAATACAAATGGCCAAGCGGTCGTATGCCTCGTAACCGCAAAACATAACCTATCAAATCTGCAGACTGGGAAAATGCTTGATGGTCTCTTGGTAAAAATAAGTATGCCGCATGGTTCAAAGCCAAAATATTTGAAAATTCCTCTTAATCACGGTTTCCAAAAAAACTATTGGGAGTCACCGAGTGGACTAGATCTCGTGGCAATCCCAATTCCTGCTGGCCTAATTCAGGGACATGAAAGCGGAACATTTGCTGAATCACAAATAGTTACACCACAAAACGCCGTAGAGAACGATATTTCAGCAGGCTTGCTTGTGGAAATGTTTTGCATGCAATTTGAATATGAAGACCCGATAGACTATGCAATGCCAGAAACGATTCCAACAATGCGATATGGACACCTTTCTCGATTGGGTTTTTATGATCTTGGCAACGGTAATTTCAATATAAGGCCGCATGTCATTGACCTGCATAGCTCGCCCGGTAACTCTGGCGCGACCGTTTTGGTTTGGGTGCCCAAAAAAGATCAGATAACAAGTAACCCAATGTTTCTTGGAATCGTTCAGGGTTTCAAGGATGAGGAGGGTTCTTACGTCCCGTATGAAGCTCCGGTTACCAATTCAATCCATCAGACAAGCATCAATTTGGTTAGCGAACAAAATGGCACTACAAATCAGGTGGCTGTTGCGCTCAAGACAATAGCCAACCCAAACCTCACTTACATAATTCCAGTTCATGAACTAGTTGGGCTTAAGGACTCAAAAGAATTTCAAATTGCTTGCGCGATGTCATTTGGAAACCAACGGACCTTCGAAGTGTTTGATTGTCTGCCGCCAGCGAAGAAATGATTTTGGTTTTTGCAGTTCATTTTTCCGCAAACCCTTTTATTTTCTCGCCCGCAAATCGTTTTACGGATTTAATCTGCGCAGATGAAACAGAAGGCTTATGCCGCTGCGGGCGTCGATATTGATCTCGGCAATCGGCTCAAGGCCGACTTACCGCAGTTGCTCGCGTCCACGCACCGCCGCGAGGTGCTCGGCAAGGTCGGCGGCTTTGGCGGCCTGTTCGCGCTCGACCTGAAAAAATATCGCGAGCCGGTGCTCGTGTCGTCCGTGGACGGCGTCGGCACCAAGCTCAAGCTTGCCTTCGCGCTGGACCAGCACGACACCATCGGCGCCGACCTTGTGAACCATTGCGTCAATGACATCGCCGTGCTCGGCGCGGAGCCGCTGTTCTTTCTCGATTACCTCGGCACGGGCAAACTCGAGCCGCATGTCTTCACGGAAATCATCAAGGGTTTCGCGCGCGCCTGCGCAGAAAATCATTGCGCGCTGATTGGCGGCGAGACGGCGCAGATGCCGGGCTTTTACCAGAAGGGCGAATACGACGTGAGCGGCACGATTGTGGGCGTGGTGGAGAAATCCAGGATGCTCAACGGCCAGAAAACGGTGAAGCGCGGCGACGCGGTCATCGGCATCGCCTCCAGCGGTCTGCACACCAACGGCTATTCGCTCGCGCGAAAAATTTTCTTCGAGCAATTGAAATTGAAACCGGCCAGCCGCGTGCCAGGATTAAAAGGCACCCTGGGCGATGAATTGCTGAATGTCCACGTCAGTTACGGCCCGCTGGTGCAAGCGCTGTTGAAGAAGTTTAATCGGAGGGACGAGTTACACGAGTCCCCATCCAAAAAGTCAGGGACTCGCGGAGCTCGTCCCTCCGAAAATACGGTCAAAGCCTTTGCCCACATCACCGGCGGCGGGTTTGTGGACAATGTCCCGCGCGTGCTGCCCAGAAGCTGCGATGTGGTCATCCGCAAAGGTTCATGGGACATGCTGCCGATATTCCAGTTCCTTGCAAAGAAGAGCGATGTGCCCGAGGCCGAGCTTTATCAAGTGTTCAATATGGGCATCGGCATGGTGGCCATCGTGTCACCGGACAAGGCGGACGCGATCTTGAACATCATTCGCGCCCAGAAGCACAAGGCGTGGCTGATCGGCGAAGTTGTAAAAGGCAGCGGGGAAACGCGGGTGATTTAAACCTCGAATTCCCCTGAATTTTCACAGATTGCCGTTTCCGTTTTGCATCGGACCAGGAGTTCCGCGTTCAATCACCAGTTGCATGTATTTCTTCCCCCGGGCGAAAATGACCGGGTCCGACATATCGAGATGTTCGCGCATGTACTTGTGCAAATCCGCCAGCAAATCCTGGAACAGGAAATGGACCGCCGGATGTTTGCGTTCGAGCCGGTCAGAGACAAAACCGGCGAGCGGCACGGCGAGCCGTTGTCCCCACATGCTGACATAGGCAATCGTCGGCAATACATTGGGTGTGATGTCCTCGGCCGAGACGATGCGCCACCCCTGCCGGTCGAGTTCACTCGTAAAATCGGACCACGCATGGCCGGAGGGGCGCGGGGTGGGACCGATGCGAAAATAGTCACAGAGAATCCAACGGCCGGACGGACGCAGAATTTTATCAATGATGCCGGGAGTGGAGCGCAGATCCATGTATTGGAACGATTCCGAGGTGATGACCGTCTGGAAGCGGCTCTGAAAGGTATCCAGTGGTATTTGTTCGAGCCGGCCTTCAATGAGCGGCACGGCCGGGAACGTCGTCCGCATGTGGCGGATTTGTGCGCGATTGGGCGTCAACGCCGTAGGCGCGAAGCCACGCTGCAACAGCAGTTGCACCAGCCCGCCCATGCCGCATCCCGCATCCAGCACCGGGCCGGTTGCCTCCTCCACCAGATCCACCAGCCGTTCGCCATAGCGGGTCTGCGCCCGCTGAATCGCATCCAGACTCATCTTTTCCGGCGACAGGGAAGTGTCCTCGTGGTAGCCGTAGTTGAGAAACCCACCCGGCAAAATCTGGCTGTACAGTTTTAGTTGAGCATCGTCCGCTGCCTTGTGGTTGCCGTTGCGGCGACGGAAGCTTTGGAGGAAAGGTCCCCAGTTGCGGGGCATCAACACACGCCGGGCAACGCTCTTGACCGCGGAACGAGCTGTGATTTTTTTCAAAAGGCTCTTTCAAAATTACCGGACAACCCCTCCCGACCGGTTTGAATCACCCGGGTTTGAACAGCCGGGCAAATTTATTCCGTGAAAGGCACCAGCATCCGCGAAGAAACGCTGCACCGCAAGATATTTTGCGCGCCAGCCAAGGCAGAACGGTTGAATAAAACAAATCGTCAATCGCCAACCGGAAATCGTAAATTCCTAATAGCTCATCCGGTCGAGCTTCACCTTGCCGCGGAAGATCCAGTAGATGCAGACCGTGTAGGCGATGACGAGCGGCACGCCGATGCACGCGATGACGAGCATGATGCCGAGCGTTTTTGGCGAGGACGACGCGTTATAAATCGTCAGGCTGTTGGCCGCATCGGGCAGGCTGTAAACGAGGTTCGGGTACATGTTCAGACCGAACAGCATCATCAGCGTGATCATCGCTGCGCACGACGACAGGAACGCCCGCCAGTCGCGTCCATGATGGAATTCACGCGGAATATTGGCGATGGCCAGCATGTTCACCAGCGCGACGGTGAAGAGCCACGGATTTCCGCGCACGCGCTCGGCCATGTGCGGCACGTAAAGCAGCGTGGCCATCGTGAGCGTCACGGCGCAAATCACAAAGAAGATGATGCAGCGCATTGCCCAGACGCGCAGTTTGTCGTGGAGTGCGCCTTCGGTTTTCATCACACCGTAAATCGCGCCATGCATCATGAACAACGCTACGGTGGTAACGCCGACCAGCAGCGGATACGGCTTCAGCAAACCGAAGAACGTCCCGGCAAATTCGCCATCGGGGCCAACCGGCACGCCCCAGGCAATGTTGCCGAGGGCCACTCCCATGAGCAGGCCCGACACCAGGCTGCCTGTGGAAAATCCGATGTCCCACATCTGGCGCCACCAATGCATCGGCTGTTTGCTGCGGAACTCAATGGCCACCGCGCGAAAAATCAGGCAGACGAGCAACAGAACAAAGGCGAGGTAAAAGCCGGAAAAGACGGTCGCATAGACATTCGGGAACGCGGCGAACAATGCCCCGCCGCCGGTCACGAGCCAGACTTCGTTGCCGTCCCAGACAGGACCGATGGCGTTGATCAGCGTACGGCGCTCCGTATCATCCTTCGTGCACAGATGCAGCGCGCCGATGCCGAGGTCGAAGCCATCGAGCATCGCGTAGCCGGTGAAGAGCACGCCGACGAGAATGAACCAAATCGTATTGAGATCGAGATTCATGTCCTGGGGTGATGGGTTAATTCGGCTGGCAACGCCAGCTTGCCCGACGGAATTAAATCCTGGTCATCCGGGCCGTGCTGGATTTTGTCGTTGAGCAGATAAATGAACACCGCGAACAACAGGAAATAGATGAACGTGAACAAAATCAGCGAGGTGAGGATGACGTTCGCCTTGACCACCGCCGACAATCCCGCGGGCGTGCGCATCAGGCCATAGACAATCCATGGCTGGCGGCCGACCTCGGCGGCGAACCAGCCGAGTTGATTGGCCAGTTGCGGGCCGAGCACAGAAAAGACGAGAAGCCACAACAACCAACGCCGTTCAGGCAGTGAACCATGTCGAAAATAAAGAAAGCCCAGCGCCGCGATGGCAATCATCGCAAAGCCGATGCCGACCATGCCGTGAAAGAAAATAAACGAGGCTTCCACCGGCGG
>JANWKE010000106.1 GCA_025451535.1 Verrucomicrobiia bacterium | reverse complement strand
GCGCGGCTCTCGACGGCTTCCGGCGGCAAAGCGACAACCTTTACGATCGGGTACGCGCATTGTTCTTTCTCCACGCCCTGCACCGATTCCATCTTCCGGCGAAACTCCCGACCAACCCGGAACCTTTCGCGCCGAATCGACCGCGCGGCGGCAGGATTCCCTTCAAGGGCTACGAACACCTGCTCCAGCGTCGCTTTGAAGAAGCCATCGACAATTTTTTGTCTGCCGGGGAGACACAAGGACCGGGCGACGCGATTTGCTCGGCGCTGGCCGCGGCCTATCAACGGCTCGCGTTCCAGACGCTGGCCGACCAGGTCCGGCGGAGTGTGCGCTCGGTGCGCGGCAATCAATGGATGTTTCGCATGGGCCATCCCGCCGACCATCCGCTGCGCATCCGCCGCGAATTGCTGCGCCCCGGCGAAGACGGCACTTATCCAATTCTCCGGGAACGCACGCCGGTGCGCATGGACCTCACCCATTGCGGCTGGAGCGACATTTTCTTCCTCGGCATGGATTACCCCGAAGGCGCCAAGGTCCTGAACGTCTCGATTGACCTCGGCGTGCACGGACGCGATGCGGCCGCGCGGCCGCCGGTGGAAACCTATCTGCGCGTGATTGACGAGCCGCTGCTGCGGTTGACCAGCGTGGACCTGGGTGCGACCGCAGACATCACCAGCCTCGCGGACGTGTTTGATTTTGCGAAGGATTATCTCGGCCTGCTCAAAGCCGCCATTATTGCCAGCGGTATTGTGCCGCCGGGTGTCGAAGGCTCGGGCCAGAGCCTGGCGGATTTGCTCGCGCACGTCGTCGGGACCGGGCGCGGCCTGGAACTGGTCAGTTGCGTGAATGGCATTCCGAAAGGCTCGCGCCTCGCCGTCTCCACCAACCTGCTTGCCTCGATGATTTCGCTCTGTATGCGGGCCACCGGCCAGGCGGCCTCGTTGCAAGGGGTATTGCAGGAAGAGGAACGCCGACTGGTGCTGGCGCGCGCGATTCTCGGCGAATGGCTGGGCGGCTCCGGCGGCGGCTGGCAGGATTCCGGCGGCGTCTGGCCCGGCATCAAACTGATCGAAGGCGTGCTCGCGGCCGAAGGCGATCCTGAATTTGGCGTCAGCCGCGGGCAATTGATGCCGCAGCATCGCATCCTGGACTCCGCCGAAGTCTCGCCCGCCGCGCGCCGGAAATTGCAGGACAGCCTCGTGCTCGTCCACGGCGGCATGGCCCAGAACGTCGGTCCCATCCTCGAAATGGTGGCGGAAAAGTATCTGCTGCGCTCCCACGCCGAGTGGCAGGCGCGCTTGAGCATGCTGGGCATCCTGGAGGAAGTCCTTTCCGCCTTGCGCCGTGAAGACGTGGCGGCCCTGGGCGGCGCCACCACCCGGAATTTTTCCGGCCCGATCCAAACCATCATTCCCTGGGCCACCAATCTTTTCACCGAAACCCTCATCCAGTGCGTGCAAGGCGAGTTCGGCAAAAATTTCCTCGGTTTCTGGATGCTCGGCGGGATGTCCGGCGGCGGCATGGGTTTTATTTTTGACGCCGCGCACAAGGCGGCCGGCCAGACACGCCTGCAGGAATTGATGTCACAGACCAAACGCGAACTCGAACATGCCCTGCCCTTCGCCATGGAACCGGTCGTGTACGACTTCGCCATCAATGAAAAGGGCACCTGGGCGGATTTGCTTCCGGGCGCGTCGGCGTTGCTGCCGCAAGGCTATTACGCGCTCATCATGCCGCATTTGCTCCGGCAGGAGGCCTACAGATTGCCGCCCTTGCGTCGGGCCGAGTTGGACAGATTCGGCGCTGCTTGCCGGACCAAACCCGAACTGCGCGGCATGATGCAAACGTTGTTCGACCGGCTGCTGCCGCGCCTGAAAAGCGATGATGCCGGCGAAACTTCGCTGCCCGCGTTGCTGGAACGTTACGGCTTCGACCGCATGCAACACGAACAAATCCGCGCCGACCTCAAAGGCGGCCGGATCGGCCTGACGCAAAACCGCCTGCCCGTCAGCACGCAAATCCAGGACGTGACCGACGGCGATGTATTTGATGCCACGCGCGGTTTGTCGAAGGCATGCCACGATGCCGGGTTGGCCGCGTTGAAGACGGGCGAAGTCGCCGTCGTCACGCTCGCGGCGGGCGCGGGCAGCCGCTGGACCCAGGGCGCGGGTACGGTCAAGGCGCTGCATCCCTTCTGCAAACTCGGCGGGCGGCATCGCACGTTTCTGGAGGTCCACCTGGCCAAAAGCCGGCGTATTGGAAAACTGGCCGGCAACTCCCTGCCCCACATTATCACGACCAGCTACGTTTCGCACCAGCCGACCGAGGAATTTCTCGCGCGCGAAGAATTTTACGGCTACGACGGCCCGTTGTTTTTGTCGGAAGGCCGCTCCGTCGGCCTGCGGTTGATTCCGATGGAACGCGATCTGCGGTTCATGTGGGAGGAATTGCCGCAGCAAATCCTCGATGAACAGGCGCAAAAAGTCCGCGACAGCCTGCGGCACGCGCTCATCGAATGGGCCAGGCAAGCCGGTGAAGGCAGCGATTACACCGACAACGTGCCGCTGCAATGCCTGCATCCGGTCGGCCACTGGTTTGAAATCCCGAACCTGCTCCGCAACGGCACCCTGGCCAAACTGCTCGAACAACGCCCGCAATTGAAGCATCTCCTGTTGCACAACATTGACACCGTGGGCGCGGACGTGGACCCGGCCACGCTCGGCTTGCACTTGAAACTTGGTGGTTGCCTTACGTTTGAAGTCATTACGCGGCGGATTGAAGACCGCGGCGGCGGCCTTGCGCGCGTGAACGGGCAGACCCGCATTGTCGAAGGCCTGGCCATGCCGCGCGAAGAAGACGAATTCGCGCTGTCCTATTACAACTCCAACACGTGCTGGATTGACGCTGAGAAATTGCTGGCGGCCTTTCAACTCACCCGCGCCGACCTGGCCGACCCGAACAAGGTGACTGACGCCGTGCGCACGCTGGCGTTAAAATTGCCGACTTACGTCACGCTCAAGGACGTGAAAAAACGCTGGGGCCACGGCCAGGAGGACATTTTCCCGGTGGCCCAATTCGAGAAGTTGTGGACCGACATGACCGCGCTGCCGGAAATCAATTGCCAGTACATCGCCGTGCCGCGTCTCCGCGGACAGCAACTCAAAGACCAATCGCACCTCGACGGCTGGCTGCGCGACGGCTCGGCGGCGCACGTCGAGAGCCTGTGCGCGTGGAAGTAGGCTTAACCACGGATTCACACGGATAAACACGGATTCGGAGGGACGAGTTACACGAGTCCCAAATCTTTAACCGCGAAAGACGCGAACCACACGAATTGAAATGCCCCAACGGGGCTACAGACATTAGCCCAGGGTTAAAGCGCAGCGGCTACGCCGGGCTAATTTCCATTGCGTTTTCAGCGCAAATCAGTCAGCGCATCTGCGTTTATCTGCGTCCATCTGCGGTTGAGAATAAGTTAATTTGTATTGCCATGACGCGGAACATTTTGAATCATAATGTCATGTCTCGCTGCGTCCTCGAATAGAACTGCAACACCGGAGAACCGAACGATGTCATACCGAGCCTGGTTTCAATGCATCAACCCGCAATGCGGGGCCACCTATCCGCTGAATTCCATCGTCTATCACTGTACCAAATGTGGTTCGCTGCTGGAGGTGCAGCATGAACTCGAGGCGCTCGCCCGCCGCGATGCCCAGGGCTGGATGAAACTTTTCGAGGACCGCTACAAGAGCAACCAGTGGCCTTATGGCTCGGGTGTCTGGGGCAAAAAGGAGTGGATTCTTCCGGAAATCAACGACGAGAACATCGTTTCGCTCTACGAAGGCAGCACCAACCTGTTCTGGGCCGAGCGTTTCGGGAAATTGATCGGCGTGAACGATCTTTGGATCAAACTTTGCGGCAACACCCACAGCGGCTCGTTCAAAGACCTCGGCATGACGGTGCTGGTGTCCCAGGTCAAACAGATGATCTCCGAAGGCGCGCCCATCAAAGCCGTCGTGTGCGCGTCCACGGGCGACACATCGGCCGCACTGGCGACTTATTGCGCCGCCGCCGGCATTCAATCCATCGTGCTGCTGCCGCGCGGCAAAATTTCCATCGCCCAGCTCGTGCAACCCATCGCCAACGGCGCGCTGGTCCTTTACCTGGACACCGACTTCGATGGCTGCATGCGGCTCGTTCAGGAAGTGACCAAGGACGAAACGTTGTACCTGGCCAACTCGATGAATTCGTTGCGGGTGGAAGGCCAGAAAACCGTCGGCATCGAAATCTTACAGCAATTCGACTGGGAATCGCCGGACGTCATCATCATCCCGGGTGGTAACCTGGGCAACGTCTCCGCCCTCGGCAAGGGATTGATGATGATGAAGGACCTCGGTCTGATCGAAAAATTGCCGCGCATCGTGGTGGCCCAGGCTGAGCGCGCCAATCCGCTTTACCGCGCTTACCAGCGCAACTTCGAGGACTTCGAGCCGATCCAGGCGCAGAAGACGCTCGCCAGCGCGATTCAAATCGGCAACCCCGTCAGCTACCAGAAGGCCGTCCGCACGTTGAAACAATTTGACGGCATTGTCGAGCAGGCCACCGAGGAGGAACTGGCCGATGCGGCAGCGTTGGGGGATCGCACCGGCATGTTCAACTGTCCGCACACCGGCGTCGCGCTGGCCGTGCTCATCAAGCTGCTCAAGGCCGGCAAGATTGACAAATCCCAGCGGGTTGTCGTGATTTCGACCGCGCATGGATTGAAATTCGTCGAGATGAAAGTGAAATATCACCAGAACGAACTGGGTTTTCCCTGCCGTTATGCGAACCGGCCGATTGAATTGCCGGCACGCCTGGACGCGGTGAAAGAGGCGCTGAACCAGGCGCTCGCGAAAAAGATCGAAGACCATGCCTAAGTCAGTCAAAAAAGGTAGGGACGCCGCGCTGCGGCGCTCCTTGCGGAGTACCACCAAAGTCGGCGCAGCGCGCCGACCCTACCTCTCCAAACGCCGTTCCTGGGGAACTTCGACACTCGCGATTCACGGTCACACGCGCCTGCGCAAGGCCCATCACGCGGTCTCCACCCCCATCGTCCAGACCTCCAACTTCAGTTTCGACAACATGACCGAAGTGGTCGAGTTCATGAAAGCCAAGGGCAAAGGCCGCATCATCCGCGAGCAGGAATACGGCCGGTACGGCAACCCGACCCAGCAGGAAGCCGAACGGAAACTGGCCGCCATCGAAGGCGCGGAGCGGGCCATCATCTTCTCCACCGGCATGAGCGCGGTGGTCATGACCTTGATGGCCTACATGAAACCCGACGGCCACATTATTTTCACCAGCGATTGTTACCGGCAGACGCGCGATTTCGCCACCAACCTGCTCACCAAATTCGGCATCCAAACCAGTCTCGTGGCGCCGACGGCCGCGGCCATTGAAGCAGCCATCCAGCCCAACACGAACATCATTTTCACCGAATCACCCACCAACCCTTACCTGCGCGTGCTGGACATCCCGGCCGTCGTCAAAGTCGCCCGGCGCCACAAGACTCTGACGATGATTGATGCCACGCTGGCGACGCCTTACAACATCCGGCCGCTGGAAATGGGCGTGGACCTCGTGATCCATTCCGCGACGAAATACCTGGGTGGCCACAACGACCTGCTCGCCGGCGTCACGCTCGGCGGCCACAAACAATTGGAGGAACTCAACAAGTTGCAACGCATGATCGGCTCCATGGCCGGGCCGTTCGGTTGTTTCCTGCTCGAACGCGGACTCAAGACCTTCGGCCTGCGCATGGTCCACCACAACCAGGCCGGCCTGGAAGTGGCGCGCTTCCTGGAAGCGCATCCCAAAGTCGAACGGGTCTGGTATCCGGGACTCAAATCGCACCCGGATTATCGCATCGCCCGTGCGCAAATGCGCGGCCACGGCAGCGTCATCACCTTTCTCGTGAAAGGCGACGGCAAAGCGACGCGCCGGTTCATTGATCGCCTGGAATTGTTCCTTATCACGCCGAGCCTGGGCGGATCGGAAAGCCTCGTCACCCAGATGTCCACCATGTCGTTCTACGATTACCCCGTTGAGTATCGGGAAAGCATCGGCATCGTGGACAATCTCGTGCGCCTCGCGTTGGGCCTCGAAGACACCCGCGATTTGATTGCCGACCTCAAGCAGGCGCTGGACCGGGTTTAACCGCCGAGACACGGAAAAACCCTTAACCGCAGATGGGCGCAGATAAACGCGGATTCGGGGGGGCGAGTTAAACACCTGCCGCGCCGAAATGAATGAAGGCGGGAGTCCCAAACTTTTGACGCGAATTTCGCGAATTAACGCGAATGTGCTACCAGACTGCGCTGAAGGCGCAACGGATATTAGCCCAGGGTTGTAGCGCAGCGACTACCCTGGGTATACGTCCCAAAAATTAATTCCCTTCTCCCATCGGATGGGAGAAGGTGGCCCCAGGCCGGATGAGGGTCGTGGGGTAAAATCGTTCTTCAACAAAGAAAAAGCTGAGGTAATAAATCCCTGATTCAACCGCGAAATTGGCTTCCCAAGCCCGCCACCAGGTTGATTCCCCAAATAACGATGTTCGCCACTGCGAATCGTGGTCTCAAACGACACGAAAGAAAAAATGGTGGGGTGAGCAGCCTGTCCCGCTCTGCAGAGATCTTCGCGAGCCGAAAACGGCGCCTTTGGCAAATTCAGCCTGTAGCGGCGCTCTGTGAGCGCCGATCTCGGCGGTCATAGACCACCGCTACAACCAAATACATTCGCCTGCTTGCCGTCGCGCCAATTAGACGGTAAAAGAACAACTAACATACTATGACAACGAGCAGAAAGAATCCCAGGGTTGATACCTTTTTAAGAAAAGCCAAACAGTGGCAGGAAGAAATGGCGAAATTGAGAAGTATCATTCTCGACTGTGGGCTGACCGAAGAATTGAAGTGGAGCAAGCCTTGTTACATGTTTCAGAAAAGTAACACAGTCATCATCATCCCACTCAAGGAATCCTGTGCGCTCATGTTTTGCAAAGGCGCCTTGTTAAGGGATGCCCGGGGTATTTTAACCAGGCCCGGGGAGAACACGCAGTCGGGGCGTTGGATCAAGTTCACCTCGGCCCCGCAAATCGCCGGGATGAAATCCATCCTGAAAGCCTATATTCAGGAGGCGATTGAAGCGGAAAAAGCCGGTTTGAAAGTGAAGTTTAAAAAGACATCGGAATACAAAATTCCTGAAGAGTTTCAAAATAAATTAAATAAAATCCCTGCCCTGAAAACTGCTTTTGAAGCCCTGACACCCGGACGGCAAAGAGGATACCTCCTTTACTTTTCTGCAGCCAAACAATCCGAAACCCGGGAGTCGAGGATTGAAAAATGTATGGACCAAATTTTCGATGGAAAGGGATTAAATGATCAGTAGGGTCACCAGCCCACCTGCCCTGTAAGGGCGAAAGATATTAGCCCGGGGTAAGCGAGTCAGCGAGCGCCACCCCGGGAAAACATCCCGCAAAATAATTCCCTCGCCCGTGGGAACGGGAGAGGGTGGTAGAGCGAGAGCGAGACCGGGTGAGGGTCGTGGGGTAATATTGTTTTCCAACAAAGAACATTGATTTTAGGGGGATAGGTCTGACCTGCCGGTCAGCCTGTAGCGGCGCTCTGTGAGCGCCGATCCCGGCGGTCATAGACCGCCGCTACAACCATATACATTCACCAACCTTGCCGTTACGCCCATCCCGCGGTAAAACAACCGCCATGAGCGCACCCAAAGAGGATCTGCTCAAGGCGGTGGAACTGGCTCTGGCCGGTAAATGGAACGCCGCGCATGAACTCGTCCAGCAATACGAAGACGCCACGGCCTCGTGGATTCATGCCGTGCTGCACAAAATCGAGGGCGATTTGGCCAACAGCCGCTATTGGTACCAGCGCGCCAACCGTCTCGACCACGTCGCCGACGAACCGCGCGCGGAACTGGCCGCCATCCGAACTGAATTAACCACGGATGAACACCGATGAACACGGATTCGGAGGGACGAGTTACACGAGTCCCAACTTTAACCACGGTTTGCCGACCAATTTGCGGAAACGCGCAATATGGTCATCATCGGTTTCGGCGCAAGCTGGTCAATGAGCAGAGGCTTGGCTATTGGTATCGGCGCGCCAACCAGATGGATCACGTCAACGACGAACCGCGCGCGGAACTGGCCGCCATTCGGGCTGAATTAACCACGGATTGACTCCTTATTTGCGCCTCGCTAGAGTCGAACTCAAATCATCACCATCGTTTTATGAACACGCGAAATCTCCTTTTCACTGGAATCTTTCTCTCCGGCCTCATCGCCGGGAATCTCCGGGCGGACCAAACGGCGGTCATCAAGGTTGATTTGAACCGAAAAATCAGTGAAGTGGACCCCAACATCTACGGCGGTTTTCTTGAGCCAATACGCACTGTGGTCTATGGCACGATTTATGACCCCAAATCTCCGCTGGCAGACACGAACGGGTTCAGGACAGATTTTATTCAACTGGTCAAAGAACTCCACATCCCGGTGGTGCGGTGGCCCGGCGGGAATTATGTCTCCGGTTACAATTGGGAGGATGGAATTGGCCCGAAGGACCAGCGTCCAGTCCGGCTCGACCTGGCGTGGAATCAAATTGACCACAATCAGATGGGCACGGATGAGTATGCCAAACTCTGCAGCCTCATCGGCGCGGAGAATTTCGTCTGCATCAACGCCGGCCTGGGGACGCTGGACCAGGCGAGGTATTGGATCGAATACTGCAATTATCCCAAGGGAACCTGGTATTCAGACCTCCGGCGAAAGTACGGCAATGAACAACCCTTCAACGTCAAATACTGGTCGCTCGGCAACGAAATTGACGGCCCCTGGCAACTCGGTCAAAAGAACGCCGAGGACTACTGCAAGTTTGCGCTCGAAGCCGCCAAAGCCATGCGCCTGGTGGACCCCAACGTGAAATTCATCGCCGACGGCGCGTCCAATTACCAGCCCGACAACAAGTGGATGGAATGGAACGATTATGTTTTGCAGCACATGGCCGGCAGCATTGATTACCTGTCCGTTCACCGCTACACCCGAAACGCGCTGAACGATGACACCCAATACCCCGACGTGATTTCCATGGGGTTGGAGATTGATCAAAAAATTGACGTGATCAAGGCCGAGATCGAAAAGGCGCTGGCAAATTCCACCTCCAAACGCCCGATTTATATCTCCTTTGACGAATGGTCCCCAGGTTTTGGACCCCGAGGCGCCAACTTGACCGGCTCGCTCATGGTCGCCCAGCACCTGAATTCCTTTATCCGCCACGCCGACATCGTCAAAATGGCGAACATCACGATGCTTTCCAGCCTCGTGGGCACTTCGCCCGATGGCGATTACAAGAATGCGCTGTATCAGGCCTTTTATCTGTATTCCAACAACGCGCGCGGCACCGCACTGGACGTGAATGTCGCCGGCCCAAATTACCGCAACAAATTTTTTAAGGACATCCCCTATCTCGATGTGACCGCCGTGTTCAACGATTCCGCCAAAAATCTGGTCGTCAATGTGGTCAACCGCAGCGAAATGAACGTCATGGCCGCCGACATCGTATTGCAGAGCGGAGAATATACCGGAAGCGCCACGGTGAAGGAGATCAACGCCGAGTCCGTCACTTCAACGAACACCCGGACCAACGAAGCTGTCGCCATCGCCACCCGGGAAATCCAATTCAGCGGCCACGACATCAAGTACAACTTCCCGTCGCATTCATTCACCCAGATGTTGATTCCCGTCAAATAAGCCAAATAGATTCCTTCGCCCGCGGGAGCGGGAGACTTGAGCTGTTTGGGAAACGGCGAAAGGAATTCGGCAAAGCCAAAGGCCCGCAGGGCCGAGCGAGCGGGCACGAGCGAGTCAACGTGGCTGCAGGCCGGATGAGGGTCATTGGGGAAAAACAAATTTCAGCCACAGAGCGCCGACAAACGCGCGCGGAATTGGCCGCCATCCGGGCCGAATTAACCACCGATGGACACTGATCCCGCTACAGCGGAACGGATTCAATTCAACGCGAGAAATATTGAACCGCTCACTCAAAACACCGCTGACCATTACGTTGAAACCAACAAAATAGCAACAAGGTAACGCAGGTCATCTCTCGGTGATTTGGACGAGATCTTTGTATTCAAATCTTCCGAGGCGCAGAAGAGCATCTTGAGTTGCTTGTGCTATTGCCACAGCATCCTGATTTTTTGAATTTAGCGAGGTATTTAAGATCTCTTTTGCCGGCTTGTCATCCAAGTAAACGTAGCGATCTTCACTAATCTTACTTACAATTAATTGCAGACACGTGGCTGCTTCAACCGGATAGCTTGGGGCGATTTTTGCGAGGTCCTCCAGCAAGAAATAGGTTTCATGGACTTGGGAAGTTAGTTTCAACAGTTCTTGGATTTGCTTCAGACACCATCCGCTATCAAGTTTGCCAGACCGAAACCACCAAGCAAAACCAGACAGTTCTTCAGATGATTCCTCCGGTTTGGGTTCTTTTTTGATCTCTTCTAAGCGATGATGCCAGTAGGCCATAAGACGCCGTTCCACTTCCTTCGGTAGGTCACCAGTGTTTTCCAAAGCCTGTCCGACATAGTTCATCACATGGGCACGCTCTTTCGAATTCACTTTAGCTAAGTATTTCTCAAGCAAACTGTCTTCATCAGTTAGCGGGATAAGTTCCCACCAATAAAATGTTATCAGGTGTTTACCCAGCGCACTGACTGCGGAATTTTGAGATTTGTCATCCTCGCGAAGCGCACCGAGCCTTTGGACCGCTATGCCATATTCTTGCTTGAGAACTTTGAACATTAAAGCGTTCGGCTGATTCCAAATCACAAAGGTTTTCCAGGCAGCAAACCATCGCTCAAGATATTTTTCTTCAGCTGGGAAGATGTTTTTCTGCACGGGCGAAAACCAGTCACGATCGAGATGGCACAACCATGGCGCAAGTAAGCCGAAGACAGCTTGAACAGCCAGAGCTTTTTCGTTCTCTGGATTCAACCGTTGTTCCAAGAGTGATTGAACTTCTGGCATCTTTGCCATCGCATTTGCCTCAAGCTTTAGATGCCTCTTTATCCAAAGCGCGTGGTCAATCAACGCGTGTACCGCTTCACCTCGAACAGAATTGATTGCAGCAGTTAAAAAATCTTTCCCGAAGGAATCCATTTCCAGTCGTCGGTCGTAATCGGTGCAAAGTCGCTTTAATATTTGGAAAACTGCATCGCGATATTTCCATGGGACTGAATCTGCATAGTCATATGAGCCGTGCTGGAAGAGTTCAGCTATTAGCTGCCGGCAGGCGGTAAAATCGGGTTCTCCGTCCCGCCAGAAGTCATGGTTCGATTCCTCGTGTCGGCTTGGTTGCTCAATAATCCACTGGCAGAGTCGGATAATCTTCTCCCATGGAAGTGATAGTTTCTGTTTTGCTCTTTCCAGTAAGAAACGCAAAAAATCTCTAACGCCAGTGGGATTTGCAATCGTCATCCGATCTGATAGGCCCAGGAAGCGATCTGGCTGCTGATTCAAGAGCACCGTGAACGCTTTTGCCAAACCCAACATATTGGGCTCGTGAAAGACGTTGCGCTTGGAGGGTGGCTTCCAACCACCAAGAAACTCCAGCAGTTCCTCATCGGACTTTGCCTTCAATTCGTCGTCTGAAATTGGACTTGTATCCGGAATGAATTGTGCCTCACCACCGCCCATCCTGACCTTGTAATAATCCCCAAATGTAAGTTGTCGGGTGTTCTTAGAGTAAGCCTGGTACTTGACCCAAAACTCAGGAAATTTGGGAAGCACTGGAACAAATGGAAATAGCTGTCTGACGTAGAAATGTTCTTTATAGCTTTGCATCTGCTCTTCTGAAGCAGTTTCGCCATGCCACTTCTTGTATGCTTCCATGTCCGGGCCTCGTTCAATCATTTCAAAGATTTGTCTCAGATCGCTATCACTAAGTGAGTTCGCTTCGCTGGCCGCTCGGAGCATAGTCGCAAATTCAAAGCCATATTCACCATCGTAATAACCATCAAAGCTGTTGGCTTCTGTTCCCATCAAGACTTTGGACAGGCGCGGAAACTCAGCATACAAAAACCAACGAAGCCGTTTGAAAAAATACCAGTGATATTGCCGCAAATAATTGTCCAAATCATCAATTCGCTGAGGTTCTTTCCTTAATAGGACTTCACAGGCGTTGGTTAAAGCATGTGCCAAACCAGCCTTGGCGTCGTGGTCATATAGGTCCTCTTCTTTCAAATGCTGGCACCAGAAATCCGAGGCATCGTATGCCAAGGCTTTTTCTGGCTCGAAAAAACTCAGGGAGATTGCTCCAGACAGATTTTGACTGAGTATCCGCATAGTATCCCAAGGGGCAATTTCGACCAGTTGCTGAATTCCTTCTTCAAGAAACTTTTTGAATACATAAAAATCATATTCTGATTGCGGTTCAAGGCGCACAAACATCGCATGGGGATCAGTGCGCAAGGTTTCCTCTTTTTCTTTGGCTTTAGGATCAGGAACCAATCTTGTCAGTTTATTGGCAAGCTCTAATGCCTCAGTCTTTGCGCCAATTTTTGCCCAATGCGCGATCAATTTAGAGAGTTTTTGGCCGCTCCAACGGACAAATTTATTTTCAGCAAACAAAACGGCGTGCCCGTATAGTTTTTTTGAGAGGTCAACAGATTGAATTGCAAGCGCCATATCCACTATGTCCTCCAAAACGTGAGGATTGGTGGTCTTGATTTGTAAAGCGACGTCGACCACATCATTTGGAGCCTCTTTTGCAACGCGTGCCAAATATTGTGACTCCGGCCAAAACGGAATTTGAAAACCGCCGTCACCAGTCGGGAGCGGTTCCGGAGGGTTGCGGAAAAATTCTTTTTCCCACAGCGGTTTTACCCACAAAGGATTCTGAAGCTTGTAGAAAAAGTACCTGCGCTGCTCCGAGTCAGTAGTCGAAGCTATTGCGCGAGTAATAATTTCAGGTGTTGGTTTCGTCCAAGATTTCATCAACAGTTCGTATGGTGTTTGCGAATCTATCCGCTACAGAAAGCAGAATGTCTTCAAGTTGTGCAAATTTCTCTTCGATCTGTTCCGCTACCTCCCCGTCGGGTAGTTTACCATTCTCGTGGCAGTACTTCATGAACCAGCCGTGTAATTCCTTCCATAATGCCGGATATGCTTTCGGCAAAGTCGTACGATTCTCTTTCGGCAAATATGCTTGAAAGAACAAGAACGGTGAATCCCCACTGCGGCGAGACCCACCTTCGTGTTCGTAAATAAGCTTTTGAATTTGTGCCGCAACACTAAATGGAATGTTCAAACCGGAAGGCGGCATGTCTTTGGTTGCAGACGGATTCAGAAGATCAATTTTTTTCAGTAACCCGTGATCATTCCAGAGTTTGCTAAGTTTGTCTGCCATCTGCTTGTATTCAACCCTCTTACTCTCAACACCCAATTTGTGAGCCGGCATCCGATTCATAATTTCGCGAACGCCGTGACATATAAAGCGAACATGTCCAGGAGGCTTTAGATGCAGCGTGACGGCACAGCCTTTATATAATTCGGCAAATGATTCTTGGCCATTACCGACCATCCACTGGTAAATGCGTTGCCTTTTGTCGTTCCAATAGTCTGGGTTCACTTCCATGGATTTAACCGAATCAACACTTCTGGAACTGAATCAACAGTACGTGGCTTGTAGCCTAGCCCCTCCACATCTGTGTTCATTCGTGTCGATAGGTGGTTAAGAATAATTCTCCATCCCGGCGCAGGTACAAACTGGATTCCGATCCCCAAATACATTATCCACCCGACCAACGTGCGGCCAAAACTTGTGTTCATGCAACCATTTGGCAGGAAAGGCCGCCTGTTCCCGAGAGTAAGGCCGGTTCCATGTATCGGACGCAACCATGTCCGCCGTGTGCGGCGCGTTCTTGAGCACATTATTTTTTGCGTCGGCTGAACCATTTTCCACAGCGGTCATCTCCGCGTGAATCGCAATCATCGCGTCGCAAAAACGGTCCAGTTCGTATTTCGATTCGCTTTCAGTCGGCTCCACCATCAAGGTTCCGGCGACGGGCCACGACAGCGTCGGCGCGTGGAAGCCATAATCCATCAGGCGCTTCGCCACATCTTCGGCGGTTGTGGCGTGGAAAGCGCGTAAATCGAGGATGCACTCGTGCGCGACCAAACCGTTGCTCCGGTAGAGAGTCGGGAAATATTTTTCCAGCCGTTTGGAAATATAATTCGCGTTGAGAATGGCATATTTCGTCGCCTCGGTCAGGCCGTCGGCGCCCATCATCGCAATGTACATCCAGGAAATCGGCAGGATGCCCGCGCTGCCCCACGGCGCGGCGGCCACGGGGCCAATCGGGTTTTCGCCGCCGAGATTTACGACCGGATGGCCGGGCAAAAATTCAACCAGGTGTTCCGCCACGCCAATCGGTCCCACGCCCGGTCCGCCGCCGCCGTGCGGAATGCAGAACGTCTTGTGCAAGTTCAAATGGCATACATCCGCACCGATGTCCGCCGGCCGACAGAGGCCGACCTGCGCGTTCATGTTCGCGCCGTCCATATAAACCTGTCCGCCATTGGCGTGAATAACTTCGCAAATTTCTTTGATCGACGACTCAAAAACGCCGTGCGTAGACGGATAGGTAACCATCAGGCACGCAAGGTCTTGTTTATGCGCCTCAGCTTTGGACCGGAGGTCGGCCACGTCAATGTTACCGTCCTGATCGCACGCGACGGTAATCACTTTGAACCCGGCCATGACCGCGCTGGCGGGATTGGTGCCGTGCGCAGAAGTTGGAATCAGGCACACCTTCCGATGGGGCTCATTGCGCGAGTCGTGATAAGCGCGGATAACGAGCAGGCCGGTGTATTCACCCTGAGCGCCGGCGTTCGGCTGGAGTGAAATTCCCGAGAAACCGGTGATTTCCGCGAGCCAGTCTTCGAGTTGCTGGAAAAGCGTCTGGTACCCGCGCGTCTGTTTCAATGGCGCAAACGGATGAACCTTCGCGAACTCCGGCCAGGAAATCGGAAACATCTCCGCCGCCGCGTTCAATTTCATCGTGCACGAGCCAAGCGGGATCATCGAAGCGGTGAGCGACAGGTCGCGCGACTCGAGTCGCTTGAGATAGCGGAGCATCTCCGTTTCGGAGTGATAGGAATTAAAAACCTTGTGCTTCAGAAAGTCTGAAGTCCGCAGTCCACTGTCCACAGTCTTTTGCGCCAAATCGCCGATGTCAAACGCGGGCGCCTTGTCGCCGTTAAAGACCTGAAGGATTTCGACGACATCGGATTCATTCGTAGTCTCGTCGAGTGAGATGCCTAGGGTTTTTGCGTCAACGACGCGGAAATTCATCTGGTGCGTATCGGCAATTCTCAAAATGCCGTTGGCGAGTGTGTCGCCCAGATCAACCCGCAATGTGTCGAAACGTGATTCCGAAGAAACGGTAAAACCGATTTTTTCCAGGCCGGCGGCAAGAATCTCAGTCAATGCGTGAACTCGCTGCGCGATTTTCTTCAAACCTTCCGTCCCATGATAAACGGCGTACATGGACGCCATGTTCGCCAGCAACGCCTGGGCGGTGCAGATGTTGCTGGTGGCCTTTTCACGGCGGATGTGCTGTTCGCGCGTGCCGAGCGCCAGGCGCAATGCCGGTTTGCCGCGCGAATCCTTCGACACGCCGACGAGGCGGCCGGGCATCTGACGCTTGAATTCGTCGCGCGTGGCAAAAAACGCCGCGTGCGGGCCGCCGTACCCCAGCGGCACACCGAATCGTTGCGCGTTGCCAACGGCAATGTCGGCACCAAATTCGCCCGGTGGCTGGATGAGCGTCAGCGCGAGCAAATCAGTGGCCACGGTCACCAGCGCGCCCGCCGCGTGGGCTTTTTCGGCAAAACCGGAGTAATCGTGAATGGCACCAAACGTGTCGGGGTATTGCACCAGCGCGCCAAAAACCTTTTCGGTGAACTGAAAATTTTCAGGGCTGCCGACAACGATTTCGATGCCCAGCGCTTTCGCACGGGTCCGGACAACTTCGATGTTTTGGGGATGGCAGGTTTCGGAGACAAAGAAGGTGTTCCGATCATCTTTGAGCCGATGGCTCATCGTCATGGCCTCGGCACAAGCGGTCGCCTCGTCGAGGAGTGAGGCATTGGCGATGTCGAGCGCGGTAAGGTCGGTGACCATCGTCTGGAAATTCAGCAGCGCTTCGAGGCGCCCCTGGGAAATTTCGGCCTGGTAAGGCGTGTATTGCGTGTACCAGCCGGGGTTTTCCAGAACGTTACGCTGGATGACGGCCGGCGTGATGCAATCGTAATAGCCCATGCCGATATAGGAACGGAATACCTGGTTCTGCGATGCAATGGCCTTCAGCTCAACGAGGGCATCGTGCTCCGTCCTGGCAGCGGGCACTTGGAGCGGCCGGTTCAGGCGGATGATCTCCGGCACGGCGGCAGCCATCAATTCGTCCAGACTTTTGAAGCCGGTTTGCTCGAGCATTTCGCACGTTTCGGCGGCGTTCGGCCCGATATGACGGCGGGCAAACCGGTCCGGCTGCGCGGCCAATTCAGTCGCGCCAGCCGATTGATTTTTGTTTAAAGGTTCGCTCACGGATTCAGTCGAAACCATCCGGGGAAGTTATAGTTGGCTCGCACAAAAAGCGAGTTGGATTTGGATTCAGGCCTGGTAGGGATGGCGCGCTGCGCCGCGCAGCAGCGGCGCAGTAAATCGTGTACGACGCGCGTTCCGCCCGCTATTTCGCGGGCGGTGACGCCGCAGCGCGGCATCCCTACCTTAGCAGCGCGGCACGGACGATGCGGCATTCGCCATAGCCATATTTGCCGCCGAACGATTCCACGGCGCCGGCGAGATTACCAAAACCGTATTTCTTGAAGGCAGTCGCAATTTCGTGCTGCGCGTTGGCAGGAACCAATGTGTTCAAGTCAATCGTTTCACCCGCGAGCATCGCTTCTTCGAGATGAGTGTAAATCGTGCCGTCTTTAAAACCGCGGATTATCGCAATTTCCGGGATCGTTTTGCCTTGCCGGAATAAATGCAGCGTTTCACGCACAGTATCCGTCAGCCGCGAACGGCGCGCGACCGGAATGGACGGCGGCGCGCCGGGCGGGAAGTCGTCCGCGAAAATCTGGCGCGGGTTCGTCTGCGCATGCGTTGCGATCTCGCGCAGGAAAAGGTTGCCGAATTCGCGCAGCTTCCTCTCACCCACACCGCTGATGCGCGACAAATCCTTGTCGTTCGCCGGATAAAACCGCGCCATCTGCCGCAAGGACACGTCGGAGAAAATGATGTAAGGCGGCACGGCCTGTTCATCGGCGAGTTGTTTCCGTAAGCCGCGCAATTTTTCAAACAACACTTCGTCACAGGCAATTTCCCCGGCGCGATGCTTCGCCGGCCCGGTCGGTGTGACGGGCCTGGTCAGCGTGATTTTCTGCCGCGACTTCAGCGCTGTGCGGCCGGCGTCGGTCAACTCAACGATGTTGAACTTCTCCGCGTTTTGAAACAGCAAGCCGAGCCGGACCAGTTCGCGCCCGATCGCACCCCACTCGGCGCGGGTATGCCCGTCGCCAATATTGTACGTCGATAGATTTTGATGGCCGAACTTGCGGACTTTTTCCGTGTCCGCACCGCAGAGCACCTCGATCACGTGCTGGATGCCGACGCCAAACCGGCTCTTCTCGCGGATGCGATAGACGCACGAGAGAAATTTCTGCGCGGCCAGCGTGCCATCCCAGGTCGCGCGCGGGGCGAGGCAATTGTCACAGCCGCCGCACTGGACAGGCTCGGTAGGGCTGACCTGCCGGTCAGCCGGAACGCGCGGCAGCGCGTCCCCACCGTCGGTCGGACGAAATTTCTCTCCGAAATATCCGAGCAGAACTTCGCGGCGGCACGTGGCAATTTCGGCGTAATGAATCATCTGCTCCAGTTGGGCACGGGCGATTTCGCGTTCCTGCGGGTTTGGCTTTTCGTCGATGAACCGCATCTGCTTCACACGGTCGCCCGGGCTGAACAACAGCAGGCATTCGGCAGGCAGCCCGTCGCGGCCCGCGCGGCCGGTCTCCTGGTAGTAACCTTCGATGTTCTTCGGCAGATCGTAGTGAATCACGAAGCGGACGTTCGGCTTGTTGATGCCCATGCCGAACGCGATGGTCGCGCAAATCACACGCGCCTCGTCATGGAGAAATGCCTCCTGGTTTTTGGTCCGGTCACCCGCCGTCATGCCCGCGTGATACGGCAGCGCCCTGACACCGTCGGCGGAAAGTCTGGCCGCCATGCTTTCCGCCGTTTTGCGCGCCTGGACGTAAATAATTCCGCTCTCCTTCGGCCGCGCTTGCATGAACGACAGGATCTGCTCATAGGCGCCCGACTTCGCGGCGACGCGGTACGTCAGGTTCGGCCGGTTGAAACTGGCGATATAGCACGCGGGGTCTTTCAGGTGCAGCTGCCGGACAATATCGCCGCGCACGCGTTCGGTGGCCGTGGCCGTAAGCGCCATCATCGGCACGGCGGGGAACCGGCCGCGCAAAGCCGAGAGTTGCCGGTATTCCGGGCGGAAGTCATGTCCCCACTCGCTGATGCAATGGGCTTCGTCAATCGCGAAGAGGTTGACGTCCCATTTTTTCAAATCGTCGAGAAAACCGGACAGCATCAGCCGCTCCGGCGCGACGTAGAGCAGCCGGAATTCGCTGTTATGCAATCCGCGCAAACGGGGGCGCGATTCGCCGGCGGCAAGGGACGAATTCAAGAACGTCGCCGCCACGCCCGCCGCGTGCAGCGCATCCACCTGGTCCTTCATCAGCGCGATGAGCGGCGAGACGACGACCGTGAGACCGGGCTGCACGAGCGCGGGGAGCTGGAAGCAGAGTGATTTGCCGCCCCCGGTCGGCAGCACGGCAAAAACGTCCCGGCCGGCGAGCGAGTCGCGGATGATTTCCTCCTGCAACGGCCGGAAAGAACTGAAGCCGAAGAATTGTTTCAGTGGCGCGAAGAGTTGATCGCGGCGAAGATTCACCGGCCGAGAATAAGACGCCGCAGCGCGACTGGGAAGTGGAAGTTTTGAGGCTCAAACCCGCGGCCGGCCCACAATTTTTCCAGGCATTTCCCGGCCGGTAAAACGCGGTTTTTATGGGTTTTTCACAACCACAACATATCCGGTTGGCTGGCAAATGCCTGCCCAACTAATGGTGTTTTTTGCCGAAAAATTCCGCAATTTGTCATTGTGTGAAAATGGCAATTTTCATACAATTTTGGCACCTGAAATTGGACGCTCAAGAACGAGCTTTCTGAATTTATTATGTCGAAAAAAGCTGAAGTGTTAGAGCCGGAAAAGAAGCCGGCAACCGGTGCGTCGGAGAAGTATGACGCATCAAAAATTGACAAGCTGGAAGGTCTGGAGGCGGTGCGGAAGCGGCCCGGCATGTACATCGGCGACCCCGATGAACGCGGCCTGCATCACAGCGTGTTTGAGGTGCTCGACAACTCGATTGACGAACATCTGGCCGGTTATTGCAACAAGATTGAGGTGACGATCCACGTGGACGGCTCGGTGTCCATCCGCGACGACGGCCGCGGCATCCCGGTGGACATGCATCCGAAGTTCAAGATGCCCGCCGTCGAACTCGTGCTGACGAACCTGCACGCGGGCGGAAAATTCGGCCAGGGCGCTTACAAATATTCCGGCGGTTTGCACGGCGTCGGCGCCAAATGCGTCAACGCGCTGTCCGACTGGTTCAAGGTCGAGGTCTCGCGCGATGAAAAAGTTTATTCGATGGAATTCGAGCGCGGCAAAACGACCCAGAAACTCGAAGTCATCGGCAAATCCAAGAAAACCGGGACGCTGATCACGTTCAAACCCGACCCGACGATTTTCACCATCACGACCGAGTTCAAGTTCGACATCCTGGCCAACCGCCTGCGCGAACTGGCGTTTTTGAACCCGGGCATCGAGATCGTGCTGAAGGACGAGCGCGATGAGAAGACCGAAACGTTTTTCTACCGGGACGGCATCGAGCAGTTCGTCCGCCAGCTGGGCCGCAGCAAGCAACCGTTGCATCCCAAACCCATTTCGATCGGAGGCAAACGGCCCAGCAAAATTGACGGCAAGGACGAGGACGTGTTTGTGGATTGCGTACTGCAATACACCGACAGTTACAGCGACCAGATTCTCTGCTTCGCCAACTCCATTGCCAATACCGACGGCGGTACGCATCTCACCGGCTTCCGCTCCGCGCTGACCCGCGCCATCAACCAATACGCCAAACAGAACGAGTTGCTGAAGGAAAAGGACCCGACGATTTCCGGCGACGACGTGCGGGAAGGCCTCGTTTGCGTCTTGAGCGTGAAACTGCCGAACCCGCGGTTCGAGTCGCAGACGAAGGTGAAGTTGGTGAACACGGAAATTGACGGCATCGTTTCATCCATTGTCTACGACGGGCTGATGACGCATTTCGACGCGAACCCGGGTGTGGCCAAGAAAATCATTGAGAAGGGCCTGCTGGCGGCCCGGGCGCGCGAAGCCGCCCGCAAGGCGCGCGAAACGGTCCGCAAAGGCGCGCTCACCGGCGGCGGCCTGCCGGGCAAGCTGGCCGATTGTTCTGACCGCGACCCGGCAAACACCGAGTTGTTCATCGTCGAGGGTGATTCCGCCGGCGGCTCGGCCAAGCAGGGCCGCGACCGGAAATTCCAGGCAATCCTGCCCATTCGCGGCAAACTCATCAACGTCGAGAAGGCGCGGCTGGACAAGGTGCTTCAGAACAACGAAATCCGCACGATGATTACCGCCGTCGGCACCGGCATCGGTGACGGTGAAGGCGAAGGCGCGTTCAACCTCGAAAAACTCCGTTACCACAAGGTCATCATCATGACCGATGCCGACGTGGACGGTTCGCACATCCGCACGCTGTTGCTGACGTTTTTCTACCGGCAGATGCCGGCGCTGGTCAAGCAGGGCTTTGTGTACATCGCCCAGCCGCCGCTTTACCAGATCGCCCGCAAGAAACGCGTTGACTACGTGGAAGACGACGCGAAGCTGAACAAGATTTTGATTGAACTGGGCACGGAAGAAGTGCGGTTGAAGAACCTTTCCGACAAGAAGGAACTTTCCCAGAAGCAGCTGGCGGAAATTCTGGAATTGCTCGAGTCACTCGACAAATACGCCAACGCTTTGAAGCGCCATGGCGGCGACTTCGCGGAATACGTCGAGCATCGCCAGAAAAAGACCGGTGACCTGCCGAAACACCTGGTCAAGGTGCGCGAAGGCAACGATGAAACGGTGCATTACTTCCACAGCGAGGAGGAACTGGCGCAGTTCGGCGCGAAGAACGCCGACTTGAAATTGTTTGGCGGCGAAGAGGAAGGTGACACGACCACGTTCGTCGAAAAATCGAAGAACGGTTCGACACGCCGGGCGCGGCACGTGGAGCTGCACGAAAGCAAGGCCATCGTGGAACTGCTGGCGAAGCTCGACAAGAAAGGTTTCAGCGTTGAACACTACGCCGGTCAGGACAAACCGCTGTTCGAGATCTGCGAGGGCGAAGGCGACCGGGAAACCGTCAAACCGCTGTTTTCCATCCCGGAAATCCTCACGGCGGTCAAGGAAATCGGCCGGCGCGGCCTGTCCATCAAACGTTTCAAAGGCCTCGGCGAAATGAATGCGAAGGAACTGTTTGAAACGACAATGGACCCGGTCCGACGAAAACTGCTGCGCGTGGACCTCACCGACGCCGTCGAGGCCGAGGAAATGTTCACCAAACTGATGGGCGAGGAAGTGGAACCGCGCCGCCAGTTTATCGAGGACAATGCGCTGAACGTGCGGAATCTGGACATCTGATTACGGTCAAACAATTTTATGGCGGAGAAAAAAGATTCAAATGATTTGCCGGTGACCAACACGCCGTTGTTCGCCTCGGGCGAAAAAATCGCCAAGGTCAACGTGGCCGAGGAAATCAAGAACTCGTTTCTGGATTACTCGATGTCGGTGATCATCTCGCGCGCCCTGCCGGATGCGCGGGACGGTCTCAAACCTTCACAACGCCGCATCCTGCTGGCCATGCATGACCTCTCGTTGTTTCCGAACCGCCAGCACCGCAAGTGCGCCAAAATCTGCGGCGATACCAGCGGTAATTACCATCCGCACGGCGAAGCGGTGATTTATCCGACGCTCGTCCACATGGCGCAGCCGTGGGCCATGCGCGAACGGCTCGTGGACGGCCAGGGCAATTTCGGCTCCGTGGAAGGCGATCCGCCGGCCGCCATGCGTTACACCGAGGCGCGCATGACGCACCTCGGCGCCGCGTTGATGGAGGACATGGACCAGGACACGGTCGATTTCGTGCCCAACTACGACGAAACCCGCACCGAGCCGGTCGTTTTCCCCGCCGCGTTCCCGAATCTGCTCGTCAACGGCGGCACGGGCATCGCCGTCGGCATGGCTACGAATATTGCCCCGCACAACCTCGGTGAAATCGTTGATGGCATTTGCGCCCAGATTGACGACCCGGATATCTCGATCAAGGGCCTGATGAAATTCGTCAAAGGCCCGGATTTCCCGACCGGCTGCATGGTGTGCGGGCTGGAGGTCATCAAGGAATATTTCACCACCGGTCGCGGCAGCGTCAAGGTCCGCGGCAAGGTCGGCGTGGAACAACTCAAGGGCGGCCGGGAACAAATCATCATCACGGAGATCCCGTACAACGTCAATCGCGCGGTGATCGACGAGCGCGTCGCCGAACTGGTCAACGAAAAGGTCCAGGGCTTTGCCGACATCACCGCCATCCGGGATGAATCGGACGAAAACACCCGCGTGGTCGTCGAACTCAAGCGCGATGCGATTGCCAAGGTCGTCATCAACAATCTTTACAAGCAGACGGCGCTGGAAACGAGTTTTGCCGTCAACATGCTGGCGATTGACCACGGCCGGCCCAAGACGCTCGGCCTGAAGGAGCTTATCAATTGCTACATCGATCACCGGCGTGAGGTGGTGTTGCGGCGCACGCGCTTCCAGTTGCAGAAGGCCGAGGAACGCGCCGAAATCCTTGAAGGTTACCTCTGTGCGCTGTCGAATCTGGATGAATTCATCCGCATCATCCGCGGCAGTAAAAACCGTGACGAAGCCCGCATCAAGCTGCTGGCGTTCGAATGGACGCAGAAACAGGTCGAGCGTTGGGGCATCCTGATCCGCAGCGAAACGCGCCTGACCAAAGGCCGCTACGCCCTCACCGAGCGGCAGGTGGACGCGATTCTGGAATTGCGCCTGTATCAACTGACCGGGCTGGAAATTGACAAGGTCGAGACCGAGTACCAGGAACTGCTTGCGCGCATCAAGGATTTGCTGGACATCCTCGCCAAGGAAGCACGCGTGCTGGCCATCATCAAAGCCGAGTTGAAGGCCATCAAGGAAAAATACGCCACGCCGCGCCTGACCGCCCTGGTACCCGATGAAGGCGAAATCAACATCGAAGACCTGATTGCGAATGAAGGCGTCATCATCACGCTCACGCACAACGGCCTCATCAAACGCACGAACATTTCGAGCTACCGCGCCCAGCGGCGCGGGGGCAAGGGTGTTATCGGCATGACGACCCGGGAAAGCGCGACCGATGAGGACAAGGATTTCATTGAGCACCTGTTCACCGCCAGCACGCATGATTATTTGATGTTCTTTACGAACACCGGCCGCGTCTATGTCGAGCGCGTGCATGAAATTCCCGACATGGGCCGCGCCGCGAAAGGCCGCAGTATCGCCAACCTGCTCGAATTGAAGGCGGGCGAAACCATCGCCGCGCTCATCCGCGTCCTCTCCAAGACGAATGCCAACAAGGAAGACGTGACGTGGGAACAGCCGGGCTACGTTTTCTTTGCCACCAAACAAGGCACGGTCAAGAAGACGGCGCTCGCCGATTTTGCCAACGTCCGCAAGGGCGGCATCATTGCCATCGGCATTGATCAGGACGATTCCCTGATTGAGGTGAAACTGACCCGAGGCAGCGTGGTGGAGAACGACGACGTGAAAGACCCGGGCGATG
>JANWKE010000105.1 GCA_025451535.1 Verrucomicrobiia bacterium | reverse complement strand
GCTACATCCCAATCAACATACAATGTATCCGCCGTGGTCAATCCCGTGCTGTCGGTGCTGGTTCCGGTCGTTCTTGACACCACAATTTTGTCTGACCAACCCGACGGTTGGTAGGGGGTTAGATTTGGTGCGCCTACCGCTGCCTGAACGGAAAAAAACGCGACAGCAGCCACGGTCAGTCCTTGCCAGATTTTTGTTACATGCTTCATGATTTGCCCTTTCGAATGATTTGCATCACAACATTTCTTTCACGCATTCAACAGCCGGTCCGGCGGCAGATCGAATTTTTGTCTCATGCCGGCGGCGGCAGGGTCGTTGAAGGGGTATTCGCCGTTGATGGCTCGTGACAAACGAATCGCTGAGGCGAAAAGAGCGGAAATCCCGTTTCTCAACTGGGTGCAGTTTGGACGAGCGAGCGCAAGATACTGAATCTGCGACCACTGTTTCAACGACCTGCGGAGAACGGCCCGAAATCCGCTCCATGAGTTTCATATCGCTGCCCTTCCAGGAGATTTCCTGCAAGCATGACAAATTCCGGTCGAAAAGGCGAACCTAACATTGTGAACTTTTCGTGTCGCTTGCCTATCCGAACCGCGTCGAGTCTTGCGGATGACGCAGCAAAATATGTCCACCTGACGACATAACGGCTGCCGAGGCACGATGCTCAAATCGATAAATCAAGGGCAGGCGCACTTCTGGCAGTCGCCATAAAGCGAGTTCATCGTTCAGCGTAACGCTAACAAGTTGTTCATCACTGCGGCGTTGATTTCCGCCGTGTTCATTCGCCCGTTTTCCGCGCCTCTGGTTGCTCCGCTGCAATTTCGTGCCACGAGGCAAATCGGTTTTTGGTCTGTGCCTCATGTCACTGCACTGCTGGCCGCTCCGCCGCCCGCCAGCGCGTAAAGCCGGCTCTTTGCGTTTCGTTCGGAGCGGTCTTGCTCTCCCACAGCAGAGGCGAAGAGAGCAATCCCGCTCCTTCAAAAACGAAACGCAAAATATGAACACGACAGAAAACTTCGTCTCAACGCCTCAAGTGGAGAACAACATCGTCAAGCCAATCAAGTTTCCACCGCAACCGCAGGAATGGAAAATTGTTTCATTGCGGGAATGCCCGACGCCTGCCGACATCCAATTGTGTGACACGCCGGAGCAGGCAGCCGCCTATTGGAATTTGCACATCACGCAACATCCGTATTTCAATCCTGAAAATGAATGCTTGGTGGTTTTAATCCTCAACACACGCCGTAAAATCAAGGGTCACTATTTCGTATCGGTCGGAACGATGGACACCATTTTAGTTCATCCGAGGGAGGTGTTCAGGTTGGCAATCATGGCAAGCGCACACGCTATTGTAATCATGCACTCCCATCCGAGTGGCGAATCAGCGCCGTCAGAAGCGGACATTAAAGTCACCCGTGATCTTCTCCGAGCCGGGCAATTGTTAAAAATTGATTTGGTGGACCATGTGGTCATTGGCAATGGCAACCACACATCGTTACGGGCGATGGGCCATTTGGCTTATTGAAAAATCGCTGCTTCAAGGCTTCGCCAAGGGCGGGGATTTTTTTCAAGCGAACAGCTAAACGCCGTCATTTTGTCCGCCTTGACCAACGCACGGTTTGCTCCGCTCCACAGGCTGGAAGTCGGCCCTGTTGCCCTTCCGACCCCGCCTATTCCGCTACGCAAATCCGTGCGCTCGTCACGAGCGGCAATTCAAGTGACCGCAAGTGCGGCGGGCTTCCGTCTGCGGCCCGGCGGCGGGCGTTGCGCTTCGGCTACGATTCGCTAGGCGCTTCTCTCCGCCTCCGCTCCACTTTCCCCGCTCGCCGACCACAGACCGAAGCCAGGTGCTATTTCTTTCGTGCCATCCGGCGCGCTTCAGCCTGACGCGCCAAGGCCGCACGCGCGCGATTGATTTCGCGCGCCAACTCCGATTCCGCAGGCAGCGCCGTGATATATTCACGGACGAGCATCTGATTTTGTAATCCGTCCAGGGCGTAACGCGCCAACGCTTCATCCTGTTCTGTGCAGAGAATTAAACCGACCGGCGGACGCTCATCCGGTTGCGTCCAATGTTCGCGCCCATAATTGCAATACAGGTTCATTTGCCCGATGTCAGCGTGGGCGAGTGGCCCGATTTTGAGGTCAATGATGACAAGGCACCGCAATCGGCGGTGGAACAGCAGCAAATCCACGCGATACCATTCGTGACCAATCCGCAGACGCCGTTGCCTTCCGACGAACGCAAAATCGTTTCCCAATTCCAGCAGGAACTTTTCCAGATGAAAAATAAGCGCCTCCTCCAAATCACTCTCCGAGTATTCATCCTTCAATCCGAGAAATTCCAAGAGGAACGGGTTCCGAATTTCCTCATCGGCCGAAACCTTGTCGGCGGGCAAGCGGCGCTGCCCCTTGGCCAGCATCCCGGCTTTGTTCGGTGACAACGCGGTCCGCTCGTAGAACTGTGAATTGATCTGGCGCTCCAATTGCTTGACCGTCCAGCCTCCGCGCACTGCTTCAGTGTGATAAAATTCAACAGCATACGCCGTTCGCAACCGCAGCAACCGGGTGTAATGCGACCACGGCAGGGGAAACCGCTCGGCAATGTCGCGCAGTCGTTCGATCATGTCGTCGCCTTCAAATTTCCGCAACGGCGTTGCGGAAATTGGCGCAGCCGTGCAGGAGGCGGAAATCCGCAACGCCATTGCGGATTTCCTGGCAGGTGGAAACGCGAGGTAAAACTTCCGCGCCCGTTCGAGGTTGTCCACACTGAAGCCGCGCCCGAACCGTTCCGTTAGGTCTGCCGAGAGGCGCGTGAGAAGCTCCGCGCCATAGGCGGCGCGTTCTTTGCCCGCTTGCTCGTGCTCGACAATCCGGCGTCCCATTTCCCAATACGTCGCCGTCATTAACGAATTGACCACGCGGGCAGAAGCCCTTCGCGCGGCATCCAACAGTCCGACGAAACCGGACAAGACGATCTCGTAATTGGCAAACTTCTTTTCCACCATCTTTCCCGACGTGGCTTTATCGCTCGATGTGCTCATGGGCTTCCCTGCGTTCAAGGTTTGAACAAGCCGGGCATTCGTTCGGCGAGCCATCAGGCTCGTTCCAATGGCGGCGCGATGAAGCCCCGTTCGATTGTGTGGCGGCGTCGGTCGCGTCAAGGATACTACGGGCCGCTCGCTTATACGCTCGCGCTTCCGTTCCTCCTTTGACCCGCCCGCCGCCGCCGGGGAGTTTGCTTCTAGGATTTCATCGCTGGAGTCTGGATTCTGAACGGAAATATCGTGTGTCACCTCAATTCCAGGCTGTATTTTCTGTGTCATTCGGTATTGAATCGGAATTGTTGTTGAATAAAATGACTGGCGGCATATTGAAAAAGTCCATTGCTAAAACTTTCTACCGTAATGGGCAACTTCGTGAAGTGGTGCCATTGCGCAATGGTCGCAGGCATGGCGTTGTCCGTGTCTGGCACAAGAACGGCGTGTTGGAAACCGAAGAACCCTACGAGAACGGCTTGTTGCACGGCATCAGCCGCCAGTGGAGTGAATCCGGCAAATTGCTTGGCAAATACCGCCTGATTCACGGCACGGGCGTTCAGCGTGCGTGGCACGAAAACGGCAAACTCCAACTGGAATTCTCCACCGTGCGCGGCGATTTTTCGGGACGCTATCGCTTGTGGTTGCACGACGGCGCATTGCTGTCCGAGGACATTTATCTGCACGGACGTTCCGTGACCGCCGGGGAATATCGCGCGGCCCGCGCAAAAGATAAATCGCTGCCCATTCTGAACGGCCAATCCGTCAAGCCTTTGCCCCAAACCATCGCCACGGATAAACACGCCCATGAAGTTTTCGTCCGTTTCCTTTTGGCGCACAAGCGTTGTTCCGAGGCGCGGAAGTGGCTTGAAAGCGGCGGCAAGGCCGTGCGCTCGCTTGGACGATTCAAACGCCAGGATGATGCCTTGAAATTTGTCGCCGCCCTTTATGAAGCAGGCGCGACCGAGGTGATCGCGCCTGACATCTACGACGGCAAAACCGGCGCTCAATTCGCCGACTGTCTGTTGGTGAGGCTGCCAAAAATTGCCGCCAAGCGGAAAGCCGTTCGCAAAGTTTGCGCCCAACTGTCGAAACGCAAACTGGGGGCTTTTCTGCCGGACAAAGACTTTGGCGAAACGCATCTGTATCTTTCGCTGGCCTGATTCACAGCACAATCAGGCAGTCGCGCTTTTCGTCAAACGTCAGCGTGCCACTGGCCGGACGCTCGTGCAGCAGGCATTCCGACACCGCATCGCCGACCAGCTTTTCCACCGCGTCGCGCATCGGACGCGCTCCCAACTTCGGATGAAATCCCTTGCGCACCAGAAACGGCAGAACGGTTTTGTCCAATTCCAGTTTGTGTCCGCGCTCCCGCAGGAACTCGATTTCCCGCGCCAGGAATTTCTCCGCAATTTCCAACTGGTGCTCATAGCTTAAACGGCGGAACACGAGTTTTTCGGTCACGCGCGCGAAGATTTCCGGACGCAGGGATTGTTGTGCCCGCGTCAAGACATGGCGTTCCAGTGTCGCCTCGTTGGAATGTTGCAGGCTCATCAATTCCGCCGAGCCGATGTTGGACGTGAGCCAGATGTAAAAACTGCCGAAGTCCAGCGTCTGGCCGGTCGCCACCGTGATGCGCGCCGCGTCGAGCAGTTGCAGCATGATGTCCAGCACGCGCGGATGCGCCTTTTCCGCCTCATCAAAAAGCAATGAACCTTCCGTTGCCCGCTCGCGCACCGCCCCAAGATAACCGACTTCACCAAGACGCGCTCCCAGCAGCAAACCCAGCGCCTCCTGATTCTGAAATTCGCTCATGTCGAAGCGGAACAATTGGCCCGGCCCGAAAATATGGTTCGTGGTGACAATCACCGTTTCTGTTTTGCCGACGCCGGTGGGACCGAGCAGCAGAAAACTTCCGCGTGGGCGTTCGGGTTTCGTGAGGCCGAATTCACCGCGTTGAACCACCGAGACAATGCGCGGCAGGACTTGGGACTGGCCGCGAATCTCGTGTGGCAGCAGCGCGGCCAGTTGTTGGAGCCTGGAAAGCTTGTTCGTGTCTATGATTTTGTTCATCCCTGAATTTCTACATGGACTGTCCCTGAACTTTGTGTCCCACAGACACCGAAAGTTTTTTAGTTCTGTCAGAGTGGGCGTGTAATGCAGCGAATGAATCGTTGCCAAAAAGAAAAATAAAACACGCGTATGAAGATCATCAAAAACATCCAACCGAAAAACCGTTCCCGGCTGCCGTCGCTGCTTCTGGCCGCCGGCCTGTTCGCCCTCAACACGCTTCCGGCGCTCGCGCAGTCCACCACGTTCAGTTCCACCGACCTCAAGACCGGCATCAGCAACAGCCTGGCCGTAATCATGATGTTCGGCTTCGTCCTTGGCATTGCGTGTGTCATCTACGGCGGCTTCGCCATCCGGCGTGGCGACGTTGACCAGGGCAAGATGTCCATCATTGGCGGCGCGATTATCGCGGCGGCTCCGGCAGTTATTTTCGCCTTCTTCAAAATCTTCGGCTTGGATTCCAACAGCGCTGTCGGCGTCGGCAGCTTCTGAACCTGCACCAGCCCAATCCCCAACCGCCCACGAGCATGAAAACCGAACTGCGCTTCACCGACACCAACGCCGCGTCCGATTCCAAAGGCCGCACCTGGGGACTCGAAGGCGGCTTGTTCTGGTGGCTCGTGGGTGGTGTCGGCGTGGCCATCACCGTGTTCTTCGTCCTGCTGGTGATGCTGAACACCTCGTTGCTGACGGCCTTTCTTGCCGCGCTCGCGCCGCTCGGTATTTGCCTCGCCTACATCTTCGGATTCCGGCAGGGCAAGCCGCCCGGCTACGACCGCGATTGTTTTGAACATTGGTTTTCTGGCGGCGGTTTCGCCCCCGAAGTTCAAACCATCCACTTGTGCAAACATCCCTTGGTGGAGGACAGGCCATGAATGCCGGCGCTTTGAATCAACTCGAATTGCGGCGGCGGACGTTGCTCGGCCAACTTCAAACCGCTGATGTCAATCTGCGCACGGGACTGCACCAGCACGGCATGGACGCCCTCGTGCGCGCCCATTTGGAACGGGCACTTGCCCACATCCGCGAAGCCTCCATCGCCGTTGACGAACAAACCAAAGTCCGCACCGTTCAGGAACTGGCCGACCAACTCACCCGGATCGAACAGATGCAAGCCGACCTGCGCGCCGGGCAAAAGCCCGCTGATGAATCTTCAACCTCAATCCATGTCTGACCTATGTTTGAACGCGCTCCCAACGGTTTTTTTGTCCGCGACTTGATTGTCTTCAATCTGCTCCGGCGTGGCGGTTTTGTGGCGAAGGGGTTTGTCTTTGAAGCGCCCGACCTCACCAACAGCCAGGTCGCCGACCTCAATGATTTTCAGGATCAACTCTGTCTCCTGCTCGCCTCGCTTCACGAGCATCAGCGGCTGCAAGTGCAATATTATTGCGATTCCGATTACAAGGGGGAATTGCTGCGCTACCAACTGGAGACGGAGAAATTTACCAATGTCTGGACCAAGCGTTCCCGCAACGAACGCTTCGCGCGCTACTGGCAGGCCATGTCCGAACGCAAACTCCGTCGTCAGCGCGTCATCTTCTACGTCTCGCGCTCGCTGGAGAACGTTCCGAAATCATTCCAGTCCGCCGCCGACCGCCGCGACTACTACAACACGCTGCTCGACCAGCTCGAAACCGAGTTCGACCACGTCCACCGGTTGTTGCTGGAAATCTTCAGCTCCGGTGGCGCGCGTGTCCTGCCGATGTCCGACCTCGACCATTTCCGCCATTACAAACGGTTTCTGAATCCGTCGCTCAATGACCGTTTCGATTACGACCCGGCGGAAGGCTTTGAACCGGAACTTTCGATTCAGGAAAATTGCTGGCACAGCGAGGGCAGCGGCCAGTCCGACTTTGGCTTCTTCCTCGACGGACATTATCACTCGCTTATTGTCCTGACCCGCTGGCCGCGCACGACGTATCCCGGCATCATCCAGCGGCTCACCAATCTGCGGCTGCTTGATTACACCGTCACCGTGAATGTTGATCCGCTCCCGATTTCACAGGAAATCAACAAGGAGGAAAAGGAGCACGACCGCGTGGCCGGTGACTACGCCAGCGAAAAGAAAATCTCCCTGCTCACCGTCATGGAAAAGAAGCAGAAGAAAATCCACGCGCTCATGCAGGGACAGACGATTCCATTCCGCGCGATGTTCGCCATCCGCGTCTGGGACAAGTCCCGCGACGGCCTCAACGCCAAGGCCGGGGCGATCAAGAACGCCATCAACTCGATGAACTCGGCGCAATACTTCGAGAGCAACCTGCCCAGCACCTCAAGAAGTCTTTTCTTCCAGACCTGGCCGGGCTGGACCTGGGGACGTTACGAACATCGCAAACTTTATTCCGAGCACCGTTTTCTGGCGGACATGCTGCCGGTGTCCAGCACCTTCACCGGACACTTGGCCACGGCGGAGGCAATTTACGACGGGCCGCAGGATAATCTCATCGGCATTGAGACGTTCTCCGGTTCGCAGGACAATAAATCTCCACAACACGCGGTTCTGCTGGGCATGTCGGGAGCGGGGAAATCGGTCACGGTTTGCGACTTGCTTTCGCAAACCGAAGGTTATTTCGGTTACACCGTCATCATCGAAGAAGGGCTGTCCTATGGCATCTATACCGCGACGGTCGAGGAAGGCGCGCGGCCCATCATCATTCATCCCGACGGCGACCTGACCATCAACTACCTCGACACGAAAGGACTGCCGCTCACGCCTGACCATTTGTCTGCGGCGACCGCGCTTGTGGCCTGGATGATTGGCACAAGTTCGCAGGAAGACAAACAGATGCTACGGCAGGCGCAGATTGCCAAATATCTGAACCTGCTTTACGAGGATTCGTTCCAGGACTGGCAGAAGAAGCGCCACGACCAGTTGCTCGATATCACCCGGCACGCGATGGCGTTGCAGAATTTTCGCGCCGAAAAAATGCCGCCCGGCGCGACGACCCTCGAAACTTTTGCGGACTTCCGCGACTGGAAAGCAGCCCACCCGGCAGAAGCGGAGGAATATCAGCACCAATTCGAGGAACCGGCGGTGTTGAAATTCCTGAAAGACCCCCGGACCAGCAAGGAAGTCCGCAATCTCGCCTTTGCCCACTTTACGCCGGATGAATTCCCGACGCACCGGATGCTTCAGGAGTTGATGATGCTCGACCCGATGGGCGGCGAACGCGACCAAATCATGGAAATCGCCACGCTGATTCTGCCGTGGTGTCGCGACGGCAACTACGGCTGCCTGTTCGACGGCACGAGCAATCTTTCGCTCACCGGCAAAATCGCCCACTTCGAGTTGGGTTACATCCCGGAATCCGCGAAGGAGCTGAAAGCGGCGGCGGGCTTCCTTATCACGAACCACGCGCGCAAACACATCATGACGCTGCCGCGCGCCATTCGGAAACGGAACATCTACGAGGAGGTCGCCCGCTTCCTCGACATACCGGGCGGACAAGAAATCGTCCAGGAATCCTACGCGCAGCTTCGCAAGTTCAATTGCTGGAACATTTCCATCGTGCAGCAGTATGCGCGCTTCAAACAGTCGCGCATCCGCTCGGCTGTATTCGGCAACTCGCGCCAGTTTTTCATCATGCGCCAGAACGACCGCGCTGATCTGGATGACATGGGCAAGGACATCGCGCTGCCCGAAGTGACGCAGCACGCCATCATGAACTATCCGCTGCCCGACCATCAAACCGGCCAGAAGTATTCGCCGTTTACCTATCTGCACACCGACGCGACCCGCAACCTCTGCGGCACCGTCCACAACGTCGCCTCGCCGGAGATGCTCTATTGCAGTTCTTCGAGCGGTGAACATTTTGACAAACGCGCTCGCGAACTTCGCAAAAGTCCCAACATCGTCGAGGGCATCATCGCCCACGCCAGTCCACCCAAATAAACCAAAAATAAAAACGCTTATGAAGAAACTATTGATTCGATTCGTTCCTCTTGCCTGTGTCGTGTGCCTGTTCACGGGCTGCGCCGCTGTCACCCGACCCGTCACGGATGTGGCGTTGGGGGCAGGCGGCGCAGCTCTCGGCGGTGAACTGTCCCACAACAATCCGATGGCCATCGCGGGCGGTGCGGCGGGCGGTGTCCTGCTTGGCGAAGGACTTCACTACGCCAACAGCAAACAGAACGACAAGTCCTACCAGACCGGCTACGACAAAGGCCGCAGCGACGCCGTCAAACAACAATACTGGCTCTACGTCTCCATGCAGCAGGCCAGGGCCGGCAATGAAGGCCGGGTCCGGCTCTACCAGGTGCATCTGCCCGAACAAGTCATTGACGGGGTGATTTTCAAACCCACCACCCAATTTCTCCGCATCGAACAGTAAAACAACAAAAACAGTGAAAGGATAAATATGAAAAAAATAATCGTAGCAGCCCTCATCGCCCTGCCGCTGGCGTTCTCCGCCCGCGCGCAGTGGGTCGTCTATGACCCGACGATGAACATCGAGCAGATATTGGATGAAGCCGAGAGCATCGCCAAATATGTCACCATGATTGACAACCAGGTGCAGCAAATCACCACGCTTGGCAACCAGTTGAGTGAGTTCAAGAACTACGAGTCCCTGTTCGGCAATCCGTCGCAAGTTGTGCTTTCGATGGTGCCCAATCTTGATTCGGATTTGCAGAGCCTGGAGCCGGGCAAGAACCTCGAAAATCTGGTGGCCAGCGCCGACGGCAACTACGCGCTGACCTACAATGATTCGGGCATCTTTGCCACGGTGGGCGCCAGTTTCCAGACACCGGGCGGCCAGACCATCCAACGGCCCGCCGACCAATACAAACCGTTTGCGGCAATCAATGGCACGGCGAACAACTATGTCACGGTAGCCGACAACGCGGCGCAACGGCGCGCGACCATCAAGGATCAAATCGCGCAAACGACCCAGCAACTTCAGAACGCCACCACGGATGCCGAGGTGCAGAAGTTGCATGGCGTCCTCACCAGTCTAACCGGCGACCTTGCCAGCACGGATGACGAAGTAAATCAAGCGGCGTCGTCCGCACTGGTGCAGGACATCCAGAACCGGAACGACCAGCAGAAGCAAATTCAGGCATTGACTGAGCAGCAGAACGCTGAGTTCGAAGAATCCGTGAGCAACTATGCGGTGAAGTTCCAGTTGCTCAACGCGCCGACCGTATTCCCGACGCCGTAACCACCATCCATAACCGTCAACCCTGCGTTCATTATGGCCACGTTCGACAGCATCTTTCCCACATTCCTCGCCAAGTGTGGTGATCTTCACACGTTGTTGTTGAGCGTGGCCTTCGCGCTTTTCATTGTCGGCGTCATTGTCACCGTGAAGCAACATTCTTCACACAAATCCATTCTGAATTTGCTCCTGCGCCTGTTGTTGCTCACGTCCTTGCTCGTGTTCCTGCCTGCCTGGGGCAATACCCTGCAAAATTTGCTGCAAACTTCCATCCTCTCCGGCTTGGGCGTTGACCCGGCCAACGTCTATCAGCAGTTCAATCAACTGCTCATCATCAAACGCGACCCGTCCACGCAATCGTCCTGGTGGAATATCATGTCGCAGCTCCACAATTTTACCACCGACCTCATCATCTCCGCCGTGCTCTGGCTCGTCGGCCAGTTTGCTTCGCTGATGATGTTCTGGGCTTACATCTTTCAGACGATCATTTTGAATCTCGGCTACGCGCTCTCGCCCTTGCTCATCGGTTTCATGGCAATTCCGGCGTTGAAGCACACCGGCAACCGCTACCTCATGAATCTTGTCGGCGTTTTGTTGTGGCCGCTGGGCTGGGCGCTCGCCGCGCTCGTCACGCAAGGCATTCTCGATTTCATGACCGACCCCAGCTTTGAATATATTGATCCGACTTCCACACTGCCCGATTTGCAGAAAACCATCGGCGTCGCCGCGGTTGGCTTCTGGATAATTTTCAGCACCGTTGCCGCGCCCGTCATCATTCAAAATGTCATAGCGCACGGCATTCAGCCCGGAGGCGCGTTGCTCGCGGGCGGTGTCAGCAGTTTTCTCCAGACCGCCGCCACGACTGCGGGCGCTGCCGCGACCGCTTCCACCGCTGGCCTGCCGGTCGTCACCGCTGGCGCGGCGGGCGTGGCCGCGCTGTTAAGCACCATGTCGTCTGCCGCCAATATGGGCAGTGCGGGCGCAATCATCATCGCCGGGTCCGGCCTGCCGCCGCGCTCCGCGCGCGGTCGGCCCGGAGACGACATCACCGGTAACAAGGCCGTTCGCGAACTCATCGCCAAATCCAAACCTAATTATTACTGACCTATGGACACCCCCGAATTACGAACCACCGAAACCAAAAGCGCGAATGCCACCAAGCCCACGCCGCGCCGCTTCGATCTGACCCGGCTTTTGACCCAGCGTGACCGCCTGCCGTGGTTTTGGTTCTTCTTCACCGTCGCGGTGTTGCTGCTGTCGGCGATGGACCGCTACCACATTGTCTCACAATTCAAACAGCGCGAGCGCGTCGTCATCATTGACCCCGCCGGCACCTACTATTTGAGTCCGTTGCTCCAGTTTTCAGAGGCCAGGGATTTGCACGTCCAGCAGGCCGAACTCGCAACAATGGCTTTCCTGGAACGCAATCCCAAGGACTTCGACAATCCCGACTTGCTCAAATTGATGTTCCTCAAACCTGCGTTGGCGAAGGCGCAGGATGAGCGCGTTAAGGAGATGGTCGAATTTCGCGCCAAGCAGTTGCACCAGAAAGCCGAGATTGCCCGCATTGACATTCTGGCGACGCGCGACAACGAGGTGCTGGCCGCTGTCACCGGCCAGATCATCCGCAGCGGCATCTTTCAAGACAAGGCGTTCACCGAGGCGTTTCCGTTCACGCTCCGGCTCCGCCTCATCCGCAACCCCAACATGGCCTTGAACGGACGCTTCCCCACCGCCGTGGGCGACTTCAAATATGAAATCAACCGCTAAAATCCTGTCCTTCACCCTATCGGTGTTCACCGCCGCCGTTGCGCTGGCTGATTCACCGGCCATCCAACAGGTCTTGCTCGACGACCGCACCGCCGTGTCTGTGCCGGTGGCCACCAACCGCGTCACCACCATCAGTTTCCCCAGCGCCATCACCGCCGTTGACGGTGCCGGCATCACGGTGGACGGAAAAACGCCAGGTCTGTTTCAACTGGCCCACACCAAAGGCTCGGCGTTTCTTTCCGTGCGCGCCCTGTTCCCCAAGGCATCGGCGAATCTCAACATCCGCTGGAACGACCATACCTACGTTCTTGAACTGGCCGAAAGTGACCAGCCGGTGCTTTCTCTCAACCTGGAAGCGCCGCCAACGCCGGAGGAGGAAGGCGTCGGCCATGCGCCCGAAGTCAGTCCGATTAAACTGCTGTCGTTGCTCGACGAGGCCAAAGCGTTTCCGTTGCTCAAAGCCCAGCAGCCCGAAAGTGTCGCCAATGTGGACTTCACCACCTACGACGGCAAACCGCTTGTCAGTGATTTCAATGACTACGAAATTCAGATTGAGGAAGCCTTCCGTTTCAACGCCGAGGACACGTTGGTCTTCCGCCTCGTCATCACCAACAAAGTTGACGCGCCCCTGATTTATCAACCGGACAGTTTCACGCTGCGCGCGGGCAACCGGCTTTATCCGCAGTCCATCAGCGACGCCGATGGCACCGTGCCGCCCAACGGTCGTAGCATCGTTTATTTCGCCGTCAGCGGCTCGCCGGACGGCGGACGCAACGAATTATCCTTACGCAATGCCTTCACCGTGCTGGTGACACGAGTATCACCGACACCGCCGCCCCCCGTTGTCACTGTTACCAATACCCCCAGCGTGAAACCCATCCGTTCACCCAGAGGCCATCTATGAAACCGCGCGACTTTCTCAATTTTTTCAAGACCAAGAGCGGCAAGCTCGTTACCTTCGCCGTGCTGTTCGCCACCGCGCTGATCATTTTCAGCGCCCTGCGCAAACAACACCAGTCTCCCGATGATGCCGTCAGCGTCACGGCTCTGGCTACCAACGCGACGGACAAGCCCCAGGTGGTGCAGTCGGTCGTGCGACCGATGGAGGCTTTTTATCCGCCGCCACCCAAACCAGAGCCGACGAATTTTCCGTCATCGTCGTCATCATCGTCACCTGGCTTTTACAAACCATCGCCATTGCCAAACGTGCCCGCGAATCAAGCGCCAACCCTCGCGCCCATCAGTCTGTTCGCCGACAGTTCGGCCGGCATTCCACCGGCCAAAAAATTGAGCGCGCTGTTTGCCCCATTCGGACGGCTGATTCCGTGCGAGACGGTCGTCACTGTGGATTCGTCTTCCATCCAGACGCCGATCATCGGCCTCATCACCGAGAACATATATTATGGTGGCAAATTGGTCATCCCGGCAGGCACGGAGATTCATGGGACGGCCCAAACCGACCATCAACGTGAACGCATCGCCAGCGGCAATAGTTGGACGCTGATCTGGCAGAACGGGATGGAAATGCAAATCAAGGCCATCGCCCTTGACCGCGAGTTCGATAATGAAACCAATCAATCCGGCTGGGCCATCACCGACGGCAGCGCCGGACTGCGCGGCGAAGTCATCAAGTCTGACAACCTGGCCGACATCAAACTGTTTGCCGCCACGTTCCTGTCCGGCGCGGCCAGTGCGTTGACGGAAAAGCAGCAGACCATCTTCGGTCCCATCAACAGTCCCACGCTCAACAACGCGCCCTTCGCGGGCGCGCAGGCGGTGTTGCAAACCTACGCGCAGCAAATTTTTGATTCGATTCAAAAGGACGGCTTTTACGTCCGCGTTCCGAGTGGAAAGCAATTTTATCTCTACGTCCTCCAAACCATTGACGACGCGGACGCTTCGCTGGGCGGCACCGGATTTCCCGTCACCCAGGAAACGGATGAACCTGCCAAAACCAAATTCAAGCCATGAAACCATATTATCTCATTCCATTGTTGTTGCTGTCCGCATGTTCCACCACGCCGAAGCTGACTCTGCGCCCGCAGCAACCGTCATCCACGAGCGCTGACGGCGTTCGTTACCCCGAAGTCCTCCACGCCTATCACGTCGGACGCTACGCCGACCCGAATGACGATTTGATCATGCACGAGCAGCACGTCGTCTATCGCGTCGAGGAAAACACGCGCTGGGATTTTCATCCCGGCCCGGCTGACGGCAACCTGCCCGCGTTGCCGTCGAGCGACGCGGCGTTCGCCCCGGCTCCGGTCAACGATGCAATTCTGGCCGAGGTCAATTCGCAGCGGCTCGCCACCACCCAAATCATGATGCAGGCCCGAACCCTGTCAGCAGCTCTGGTGCAATTTCAAACCGCGTTGCAGCAGACCAAAACGAATTTTCAAGAAACGGCGCGGTTGCGCGTCACGGTGAACGATATGAAACAGCGCCTCGACGCCCTTGAATCCGCCCAGGTGCAATCCCCGGCCACCAATCTTTCCACGACCAATGCAACCGATGACCCATTGAGTCCGTGAATCACTTTGCCGGTTCAGCCAACCGGCAATTCTAAACAAACATAAAACATACAAACTCATTATGAGCACAAAACCAAAAACATCCGCGCCACCGAGCGCCAGCGGCAATGCCGCCCCAGCAGACGAACCCAACTTTCGGACCAACCCGGAAGTGGATGCGAAAATTGATGCCCACATCAAAGAGAACCCGAAGTATTGGAACTACATTCAAGCCATGCCTCGCGACCGGCTCGAACGCACGGTTGTTCTCAACGAAGTGCGCGAACTGGATCGCCAGCACAGGATGCGCGAGGGCATGATGAAACGCATCAATGCCAATCCTGCGCTCAAGAACGCATACGAAACGCTGGTGAAAGACCTGCCGGAAGACCAAAAGGAAGGTGTCATCGCCCAGATCGCCCGCACCGCGCGGCGGGCTGTCGCCCGCAATCAAGGCACGCAGCAACAAAGGCCGGAAGGTATTGGCGTCTGAAAACCAGCCCCCCCGGCTTGATGCCGTGCCGCCAGCGTTCAGGTCGGGGGGAAATTCTTAACCGGCAATTTTGTGTTCGAGCAGAATTGCCGATTTGATTTCATCCGCAAAAGCCAGCGTCGGTGGATTATTGGGAAGCCCCTTCAAATCGAACTGGCCGACGACAAATCGAGGGCGGTTGACCCAATCAGAATGTTGGATTCGCACAATCCGATTCCAAATCAAGGTTTCCCAGCCGCCCATTCCAGAACAGGCGAGTTTCAGGGAAATACTTCCGCCATGGCCACCAAGAAAGCACGAAGGATTAAGGATTTTGCCGGATTAACGCGCGCACCCGGTCGTAATCAGGGCGGTTTGCGGTTGTGACCGGCATCGGATTGAATTGGGCAACTTTCGGCACCGCCCAGCGCCAGTGCTCCACATGGCCGTCGGCAAACGACAAATTGGCTCCTTGATCATGCCGGTTCGAGGGCATGTCCCACCATTGATTGGTATTGCCGTAATTCGCCGTCGGCATTCCAAAATGCGGGTCCAGCATCGTATCCTCGTTCTCGTCAATGAAGACCAAACATTGCGAAGAGTCTGGTGTGCTGATCTGGGAAATTTTGTAAAAATTCGGAATGTGCGTCGCCAACCAGGCGGTGGGTTCGCCGTTGACAGACTGGCTCAAGTTGTAACTTCGATTGCGCATTTGCGAAAGCCGTGCGCCGCTCAAGCTGACCACCCTCGAAACGTCGGCGGGACAATGATACAAGGCCGTCGACCGATTGTAGTTGAAGAGCAGGCCGGATTGAATATCCGTCGTATTCGTCTCCAAAATGCCTGTGCCCTGACACCAGGAAGGCCCCGGTGCGCCGCCGGCGATGTTGTCATTTGGCACCATCAGGTCGTGGTGATCGCCGGCATAAAGATACCAGCAGATGGAAAGCTGCCGGAGGTTGTTCATGCACACAATGGTCTGGGTGCGACTTTTCGAATTGGACAACGCAGGCAGCAACATCGCCGCCAAAATCGCTATGACGGCAATCACCACCAGCACCTCCACCAAGCTGAACCCGTTTTTCTTCCCGCTGTTCATGGCTCCCGTTTGTCGGCTTGGAAACGTGCTCAGGAACTGCTGGAACCTGCCAGCACGCCCCGCGCACAAGACTTCAGTAGAAACAACACTGTTTTCATTTCACCCAATCATCATGCGAAATCGAGCCAAAAATTGGATCATCAAAAAAATGCTGCGCACGTGATACACATTCATCTTGAATCTCGCATTATCAGATGGTATGGTAAAAGCAATCGGAACAAAAACAGGCTCAAAACGGAGATTCTTACCATTCAAGGTTTTAGCAGTCCTAAATGTGCGAGGTGTTGCCTTATGAAAAGCCGTATTGTCTGCTGTTTTAAGCTCACTGCATTCATCACGCTGGCGGGTTCGCTTTTCAACTTGCCTGCGCTCGCCGCGCCCAACATTTACACCAACACCGCTTCCGGCAAATGGGAAGTTTCGACCAACTGGTCGCTCGGTGCGCCGGGTGCCACCGATTCCAGCTACATCACGAATCCCGCCCCGGTCACCCCGATAACGGTCAGCATAGATGCCACCACTTCGTCCAGTTTTACAAACACCTTGACGGTGGCAAATCTTACCATCAGTTCACCGGCTGGTTCCCCCACAAATACGCTCTTCCTGAACAGCGCCGGATTAAGCACGCCCTTGCATGTGATTTCCAACCTCACCGTTCTTCCCGGTGGCGCGCTGATCATCTCCAACTCCGCGCTCACGGTGGATAATGGGACCACACCCACCACCACAGATTTGGGCAGCGATGTGGAGCTTGATGGCGGCAATGTGCGGGCATTCAATTCAACCATAGATACCTCGCACGCAATGTATACCACGGTCGGCGGCAATATTTTCGGCGGCGGGGGAACCGGCAGCTTGAGCTTGACCAATTGCATCTTTACGCCGCATAGCTTTTATGTCGGATATTTTTTCAACGGCACGGCCGTTTTTGAGAACTGCTCCAACGTGTTCGGATACGGACTCACGATGGGGGGATCTGCGCTGGCGGTTGGCAACATGTCCATCCGTGGCGGGACATGGATCGCCACCAATACTTATTCGGGGCCAGACAGCCCCTTGATCAACCTGGGTGTAAATGGAACCGGCAATCTAACCATCTCCAATGCCAGCGTGCAACTGGGAGCAACCGCCATCGGCGGCTCTGGAACAGGTTCTTTAGTCCTGCAATCCAACGTGGTAATAACCCTTGGAAAAACCTACCTTGGTCTCGACGCCCCGCATTCCAGTGGAACCTTAACCATTGATGGCGCACAAGTCTCAATGCCGGAACTCCAGATCGTGCAAGGAACGGGCATGGTGAATGTGGCCCGTGGCACACTCGCCGTGCCGGTTGTTTCGATTGGTGAAACCAACACCTCAACCGGTGCGCTCAACATCACGGGCGGCACCACTTTGATCTCAACGTCACTGACTGTCGGCAGTGATTTCCTTGCCAATGACAGCGTCTCCATTTTCGGTGGCGCTTTATGCATCACCAATGCAACGCACACCGCCACGACGGTTTTGAACGGCGGTTCACTATTCCTGGGTGCGGGCGTCTTTGAGTTCGACAACTTAACCCTGACCAATGGAAGCAGCATGGCCGCCAGCAGTAATGTTCTCGTTGGCACGACAGCAGGAACCACCAACACCCTCGCTCTTTCGGGGGGCAGCGCGCTCATCCTCACCAACGCCACGCTCGGGCTCGGCAACAATGGCCCGACCAATGCTGCTGGCACCGGGACCGCCTCCATCTCCAACGCCACGATCATTGCAGCCGGGCTCAACCTTGGCAGCGCCGCCGGCGGCGTCGGCCTCCTGACGCTGCAAAGCAATGCCCAGGTTTACGTCGAGTCCAATCTCACCGTCATCAGCGGTTCGCTGGTGGCCACGAGTTCCATCACGCTAAACGGCGGCTCCTTTAATGCACCGAACGGTCTGACGCAAATCGGTTCATCCGGCAACGGCGTGCTCACCATTTCCGCCGGAAACCACACTTTCCGTCAAATCACGCTCGGCTCAACCGACGGCCTGGGCTCGGGCGGTTTTCATTTCCTTGGCGGCCACGTCACCCTTCTGGGCATCGGCACCGGTCCGGGACAGGGACTTAATTCCAATTGGATTCTCTGGGAAGGCGGCGATCTGGACGGCAGCGGCACCTCGCTCACCATCGCCGATGGCAATGACTCGACCGTATCGATTCCGTCTTATGCGGCCAATGTTTTCGGTCAGTTAGATTCGATGTATGTCGGTTACACCGCCGGCAACGTTGGGACCTTCACGCAGGCGGCCAGCAGCAGCGTGGTGGTTATCACCGACCGGATGATTCTGGGGGATTGTCCCCTTGGCGCCGTGGGCAATGTCGTCTTGAGCGGCGGCACGCTTTATGTCACCAACGCGACGCACACGGCCAACCTGGATGTGCGCAACGGCCTGTTCACGCTCGGCCCGGGCGCAATGCTGGTGGTGGATAATTTGATTCTGACCAACGCCTGCGGCCATTTCCTCAAGCAGCCTGGCGGCATACTCATCACAAACCATGCCCCTCAACTCGGTCCCAATTTTGACGCTGACGGCGATGGCCAGAGCAACGCCGCTGAAACGCTTGCCGGCACCGACCCGCTTAGTCCTTCGTCCCTGTTCCAAATTACGAGCGTGGTGAAAACCAATGACAACGATATTCGCATAGATTGGACATCCGTCGGCGGCCACAGCTATGTCGTGCAAACCAATGGCAATATGGGCAGTGGCGGATTTCACGATTTGAGCCTGCCGATTGTTGTTCCCGGCACGAATGAGGGCACGGCGAACTATGTCCACACCAAAGGCGCGGCGGATGGCACAAAATTCTATCGCGTGAGATTGGGACCATGAAAAATCGCCCAAAATTTTTGAAAGACTTGAACCGAGCATTTCATGCATGAAAAGCATCCACGCGAAGAGGCCATCTTCGAGGGCGCGTTACAACTGCCGCCGGATGAACGTGAGTCGTATCTGATGGCCGCGTGTGGCGGTGAGGTCAAGCTGATCGAGCGGATTCGCGACCTGATTCGCTTCCACGAAAAGAGTGACGGCCCACTCGAAACACCCGCCGTCGCTCCCCCACCGAAGGCGACCATCGTCCGCAGCTTGCCGCCGGGCGAAAAGCCGGGCGACAAAATCGGAAATTACAAAATCCTCCAGCTCATTGGCGAGGGCGGCTGCGGCTCCGTTTACATGGCCGAGCAGCAGCAGCCCGTCCGCCGCCGCGTCGCGCTCAAGGTCATCAAGCTGGGCATGGACACCAAGAACGTCATCGCCCGCTTCGAGGCCGAGCGGCAGGCGCTGGCGCTCATGGATCACCCGAACATTGCGAAAGTTTTTGACGCGGGCGCGACGGAAACCGGACGACCCTTTTTTGTGATGGAACTGGTGCGCGGCATCAAGATCACCGAATATTGCGACCAGAACAATTTGTCCACCAACGAACGCCTGAAGCTATTCAAGGAGGTGTGCAAAGCCATCCAACACGCCCACCAAAAGGGCATCATCCACCGGGACATCAAACCGTCGAACATCCTCGTTACGCAGCACGACGGCGTGCCGGTGCCGAAGGTGATTGATTTCGGCATCGCCAAGGCGACGGACCAACGCCTGACGGACAAGACGGTGTTCACGGAGTTCGAACAATTCATCGGCACGCCCTCTTATATGAGCCCCGAACAAGCGGAGAGGCGCGGGCTGGACATTGACACGCGCAGCGACATCTATTCGCTCGGGGTGCTGCTCTACGAACTGCTGACCAGCCACACGCCCTTTGATCCCAAGGAACTTATGAAG
>JANWKE010000104.1 GCA_025451535.1 Verrucomicrobiia bacterium | reverse complement strand
TGGCTTTGACTTGGGTCAAAGCCAATGCGGCAATGCTCAGGGCGAATAGATGGTTGAAAAAGGCACTCAAGCGGCTTAAGGCGCCCGCAAACGAATTACGCATTATGTTATGAGGCCAACGATCCTCTGTAATCTTCTCAAACGGCCATTATACACTATTAATCGCTGAATAAGTGACTTTTGTCAAACCGGTTGGTGGGGTCACGCTACCCTCCTTCGCCTTCGCTTGCCCGGCCTTGACCGTCATGGTAAAATGCAGGTTGAGCGATGAACAGATTGTTGCTTTTCCTCTTTTCGCTGCTTCTGCTGGCGGGGCTGTTTGCGCCTTTAATGGCATCGCATGACGCCCAATTTTATTTTGATCGCGGTTCGGAAATCGTGTCAACCGCGGACCCCGACCACAAATGGACATATCGTTGGGACTTGAACAGTGCGCGGGCCGACTTCAGCCACGCCATCCGATTGAATCCCAATTTCACCGCTGCTTATACCAACCGCGCGGGTATCGAATCCATGCGGGGAGATATCGACGCGGCCCTCAAGGATTACACCCTGGCCATCGGCTTGGACCCGCAAGACCCGAATAATTACGTGCAGCGGGCGGGGATTGAGGTGGCAAAAAGTGATTTCGAACAGGCGCTGGTTGATTATGGACAGGCCATTGCATTGCAGCCGGACAATCGGCTGGCGTATCGCGGAAGGATACAGGTCAAGGAAATGCAAAAAGATTTTACCGGCGCCGTGATGGAACGGGTGCGCATGATTGAAGAGTCAGTTCCCCCATCCGCCGGCGCCACCCTGACCAACAATGCTTTTTTTGTTCGCAATCCGGACCGCTGGCGCGACCGCCTTTTGCAGCAGCTTGACCGCGCACTCGCAGCCGACACCAACTTCGCCTGGGGATATTATTATCGCGGTGTCATCAAATCCGGTGCCAACGACTGGATTGGCGCACTGGCTGATTACCGGCAATGTCAGAGTTTCCCCGACGCCAGGGTGAAAGATTATGCCGCCATCCATACCTGGCTGGTGCAAGCGCAGACCGGCGAAAGAGAAAAAGCGGACCAGGTGCTCCAGGTGTATTGCCAAAACCGAACGAACGGAACACCGGCCGACTGGCAGATCCACATCGCTCAATTTCTTTTGAATCAAATCAGCGAGACAGATTTTTTCAAAGCGCTTGATCCTTCCGACACCGGGAGGGAACAAAGCGAATTCTGGTATTACACCGGCATGAAACGTCTTTTGGCGGACGACAAGGCGGGGGCGAGTGATTGTTTCCGGAAATCCCTGGCCACCAAAACGCGATCCTGTACCGTCTTCTTCTCTGCCAGAACCGAATTAAGCGCGCTCAACCCGGCTCCGCCAGCCGAATGAACCGTTAAACCAAAAACGACAGGGTCGCTTCAGATTCTGCCCGGCTGGCCGCCACCTTTTCGCCGAAATCAAAGGCAAATTCATGCGCTGATTAAGCAGTTGGAACAGATTTCGACAATTTTAATCAGCCAAGGCGCGGTTTTCGTACTGCGCCGGTCTTTGCGAACCGCCACCACGGCGCTTTCGGAGAAAGCGCCCCACCCTCCAAACGCCGGTCTGAATGATTTTATCCCCTCAGGATGCCATTCATTTCGCCTTTATCGCCCGCTTCAAGGATTTCCCGCCTGGGTTTGGACCAGTTGGTTTCTTTGCAGAGCCAGATAATCCGTCAGATTGTCTTTGGTGATTGACTGCGAAGGGATGAGGATTTTCCCGTTGTCAAATTGTGATTTGTCGCCGCGCAGATATTTGTCCATGCGGAAGATGGTTTGGTAACCAATCTTCAAGGGATTTTGGACAATCGTGCCGTAAATGTCGCCGGCGGCAATCCCCACCATCGTTTTGTCGTAATCTTCAAAGCAAACAATCTTCACCTGGCCGGCCGTGCCCGCCTGGCGCACGGCGGTGAGAATGGCCGGTCCTTGATAGCCGTTCAGACAAGCCATGCCCGCCAGGTCGGGATGCTTCACCAACGCGTCTTCCGCGTTTTTCTGGGCTATGTCACTGGCGGCGCCGTCCCATAACGTGTCGATAATCTGTATTTTCGACCCCGCCAATCCCTTTTGAATGCCTTCGGCCCGGTCTTTTGTGTTTTCCGCGTTTGGATAGCCGATGAAAAAGATGATTTTACCGCCCTGGGGCAGCGCGGCTTTGAGCAATTCCGCCGCCTGCATTCCGGCGGCGACATTGTCCGCGCCGATGTAACACCGGCGCTGGCTTTTTGCCGCGTCGCTGTCGGCGCAAACCACAAGCGTGTTGGTGGCCAGGTTATTCAGGAAACCCATCTGGGTTTCGGGGTCGATCGGACTGATGACAATGCCGTCCGCACCGTTCGTGACGAGAGTGCTCAAAAGCTCCTGCTGCGCCCCCGATGTGCCATTTTCGAGAAAGCGGAAATCCAGATCCACGTCGTTGAGTTGCCGCGTCGCGAAGTCACAACCCAGCCGCACCACCGACCAGTAATTGTCCGGAGAGCCGCCGACAAAAACCAGCCGCAATTTTTTTTGCGTTACGCTGTTTTCGCAGCCTTGAAACAAGCCCACCATACACATAGCCAATATCACGAGGTGTAATTTTTTCATAATTGAATTGTTAAAATTGGTTTTCGTAAACTTCTTTCCAGCTGATACCCATGAGACTATTCCCGGGGCTGAATGTTGTCAAAGCCAATACCGGGATGGGCCGGCCGCTTAAAACCCTGTATTTACTGGTCGGAGCGGGTGAAGGGAATCGAACCCTCGTTTCGGGTTTGTCTTTGGGTTTGGCTGAAATAGTTTTACAGTCCGGATGATTTCGAGAATTTTAATTTTCATGGCCACAGTCGCAATTTTGTCGCCGGCGTGCAGCGCTCCGGAGGCGGTGATTTTGTTGCACGGCCTGTGCCGTACCAGCCATTCCCTGGCCAGGATGGAACGCGCGCTGGCCGCGGCGGGTTACTCGGTGCAAAACGTCAGTTATCCGTCGCGCACGGCGTCCATCCAACAGCTCGCCGATGACGCGATTGGCAAAGCCATCACCGAGTCCCAGCGGGACGGCACGACGAAGATACATTTCGTCACGCACTCGCTCGGTGGAATCATGGTGCGCAGCTATTTTGCGCGCCATTCCCTGCCGTCGCTCGGACGGGTCGTCATGCTGGCGCCGCCCAACCAGGGCAGCGAACTCGTGGACAAACTTGGTTGGACGTTTGTTTTCAAATGGCTCAACGGCCCGGCGGGAAATGAACTGGGTACGGACACAAATTCCGTTCCCAACCGACTCGGCCCGGTAACGTATCCCGTCGGCGTCATCGCCGGCGACCGTTCCATCAACTGGATCAACAGCCTGCTCATTCCCGGCCGCGACGACGGAAAGGTATCCATTAAACGGACCAGACTGGCAGGCATGAGCGACCACATTGTCATTCACGCAACGCATCCGTTCATCATGAAGAATCCCGAAGCCATCCGGCAAACGATACAATTCCTGCGCACGGGCACTTTTGACCACACCACCCGCTGAATGATCTATTTTATCCCGTTGGGGCAATTCTTCACGAGGCAGCGGACGTCCATCTGCTCCAACTCACGCCGCGTTCTGGAAATAATGAGCCGGCTGGCGCCGGTGGCCACGGAAGCGTCATCTCGATAAGAATGAGTTTTCAGTTAACCACCCGCGGCGCATAACGCTGGATGGCTTCTTCCGCCGCCTTGTTCGAATCTCTACCGTTTCCGCCATGGGCGGTGAGCTCATCGTAATAGTCGTTCGCCTGCCCGCAGAGGTCCCGGATGTATTTCATATATTCCGTCCGCAATTCATCGGTTGACCTGGTGAAGGTTTCCGTTCTGGCAGTTTCATAATCTGCTGCCGATGAGGTCTGCTCCATGCCGGTCAGAAGCCCGCCGGCACTCTGCGCTGCCGCCGGGCCGAGGGAGTAAAAATACTCGACAATTTTCCTGTGACCTTCCTCATGTTCCTTCAGCTTGCCATGTTCACCCTGGGGCAGGGTGATGCGGATCATCAGGTCGAGATTGATGGTGATGGTCTTGATACGGAAACCGAAAGGTTCGCCGGCACCCGGATGCGAGATTTGAAAACTAAAGGTGGGGCTGCAGCCAAAAGCATACTGGGTCACCCCATCCATCTCATCGGTAATTTGCGAAGGTTTGGGGCCGGCGGGATCGTAGGACGAGTATTTAACAACGGGTTTGTCCGCCTTGACCACAATCGAAGAGCGGGTGGTCTGGTCCAGCACGCCGATACTTATATTCGAGTCCTCCCGCATGGTTCGGGTCAGTTCCGTCATCGCGTTTTTTTCGCCTTCCTGGTATGTGGAAGCCTTTTTCGGGTCGTAGCCAAACTGTTGCTGGAGTGATTCCGAAAGGTTCACGAACTTAAGCCGCGCCCATCCCATCCCGCCGGAATCCGGCTGGTATTGGACCAGCAATCCATCCGGCAGAACCCGTTGGAGTTTTACCGCATGGTAAGTTTGTCCGTCGGTGGTGACGATTTTGGACGGCAACGCATTTGTGGCGCCAACCGGCAATCCGGCAAATCCAGGCGCCGTTGCGAACAAAAGCAGAATGGCTGTCGGGAGCACCTTCCGGGCAGAAAGCGATTGGCTATGACGGCGGTTCATCATGCTGTGCCGCTAAAAGCAGGATTAAAGCCAAACGGCCATTGCGCAAATTTCCTTCCCTCCCCTGCCCGTTTCTGTCTTCCTACGGGTTGTCCAAACCAAAATCAACACCACTATCATGAAAACCTGCATCCAAACACTCACCATCGCGGCGTGCGCCCTGGCGTTTGCCGGCAGCATCCGCGCCGACGAAAGTGTGGCCGGGACCTGGAAGGGCCAGTTTGACAGCCAGATCGGCCAGCAAAAGTACACCTACGTGTTCAAGGTGGACGGAACCAATGTCACCGGCACGGCCACCGGCGAACGGGAGATGGGCACCAACACCGTGGCAATTACCGAGGGCACGGTCAGCACGAATGAAATCTTCTTTGTCGAGCCGCTCAAGTTTCAAGACAACGAACTCCGCATCGAATACACGGGCACGGTGAACGGCGACCAGATCAAATTCCACCGCAAGGTGGGCGACGTGGCGGAGGAGGATTTTGTGGCCCACCGCGTCAGGGTAGCCAGCGTTACCTCCGGCATGAAGCGCGCGCCAATGCCGGACACCAACGCGCCGCCCGCCAAACCGTAGCCTTTTGCGCAGGTAGCGGAACCCAGTCTACCATTACTCTTTGTCCGAGCCGGAATGCGGTGCCTTCCAAGCCCACTCCCCTTGGCCTGGACAACCTGCCGCCTCCACCGCCTCCCCTTCCAGCCGGCGTCTATCAAATTTATCCTTACAGCATCATCATCATTGTACCGGGAAGGGGCATTGATGACCGGATTATCATTGGGATGCCAGACACCCACTCCCCAATCCCAATCATCAAGCCGCACGTGGAAGTGGTTCCGAAGTCTTGGCCCAAGTC